>JAVLEV010000041.1:0-1705 GCA_031920365.1 Planktomarina sp.
CTAAATAAAGAGCGCCTAGTCTGTTATTTTTTGTATTTAAATCTGACATCACTCACTACAATTTTTTATTTGGCAATCAACTGAATGCAACAACATTAACGTACATATGCATTAATTTTTCCACATTGGTTCACATTTTAAAGTGTTATTATTTTTTGTGACCAGCCTAAACCAAGCATAATAATTTTAATAACACGATCAGTTAATATAAATAGTGCATTTTAAGTACTAACTTTTTTATTCAGGTAAATTTTCACCCCAATAAATCACCAATACTAGAAGCCAAGAACAGAGCACACAGTCCGAGATCCGGAGCCCCTAAGCTATGAACCTGCGCTCTTAGGCTGTATGGATCTAGCTAATTTTCCTCGAAGCCTATTGCACCTCGCAATAATACCTAACGGCAAGCAAGGCCTGTATAATAAAAAAATTTATTTTAATTAGTATTGTGGGTGAAGATTTAATCTTCTTATTAAATATAATAATAACAATACTTTAATCTTGGTACTTGATAGATAGCTAGGCCTTTAACATTTTTAACCAAAAATCTGTATCTCTCGATCAAAAGAGGTCATGCAATCTACACCATCTGGCCCAACATGAATGTTGTCTTCAATACGCACACCAAGCTCCCTAAATTTGTAAAGGCCAGGCTCGATGGTAAATACCATCCCCTGCTCCATCAGAGTGTCGTTTCCACGCATAACTTGCGGTGTTTCATGGATATCATGTCCCAAGCCATGGCCTGTTTTGTGCAATATAAAATCTGCATAGGGTGAGGCCTCAAGTATACTGGTTGCAGCCTCATCTACATCTCCTATTGGCATACCAACCTTCACCGCCTCTTTACCCGCTTCATTTGCTGCATACACTACATCATAGATCCTATGGTGTTCGTCAGACAGATATTGGCAAAAGAACGTACGAGTTATGTCGGCATGCATACCACCATAAGAAGCACCAAAATCAATTAGAAGGCATGCCCCAGGTACAATTAACCTATCGGCAGATGTGCCATGTGGATTAGCTGCCTCTGCACCTGTCAATACAATCGGATCAAATGCAAACCCCTCAGCTCCGTTGCACAACATAGCTTGTTGTAGCAGCGCTTTAACTTGCAATTCTGTATGGCCTGAACGGGTCGCGTCCAGGGTCTCTTTTAAAGCAGCTTCACTAATCTCAATAGCGCGGCGCAAGGCATGCAGTTCACCCATATCCTTCAATATTCGGAGGTCAGTGAGAACATAATCAGCGTTCACTACTTTCCCCTTTTGCCAATGAGCCAAAAGTGCATCATATTCAGCCACCCGCATACGCAAGCCTTCCACCCCAAGGGTGATGCGCCCACACTGATCCGCAAGCCAAGCAAAGGCAGCGTTTGGACCTTCTGCATCAGTCCAATAAAACGTCTTAGTATTTGGCATAGCTTGGGACCATTTTTGCTGCTCAAGGGACGGCATAATCGCAAATTGTGCACCATCAGCTGATATAACAAAAATTGTTGGGCGCTCCATCAAATGCAGTTCCACCCCAGTCAAATACATGAAATTTGGGCCAGGCACAAAGGCAAACGCATCGATTTCGTTACCCCGAGAAAGCCCAATCAAGCGGTCAATACGGTTGGTCAGAACGCTCATATTATTTACTCCAATCATCTGTTAACATATATTATCACATTACTCAGCCAATTGTTGATCAACTTCAT
>JAVLEV010000041.1:1805-13982 GCA_031920365.1 Planktomarina sp.
CAACAAATAATTACAATCTAGCTCCATGGCAGCACCGCGATTTATACCCCACGCAGAATCATCATAATTTTCAATTTCAAAAATATTAGATACATAGGCAAGTGCTAGGTTGCCCATCCAAACCCAGCACTTACCCATATTTTTCATGCAAGAGACTAGCGTGACCTTTGGCGTTAGACGGAATGCCGCTGGTACCCGGTGCCTAGACGCATTGCCCGACGCAGTTAAAGGTCAGCCCATGATAGCTCCACTCGACCGTATTGCCTTTGATCCGACCTGCGGACAACGGCAGCTTGCGGTGTGGACAGGCAGCTTCGAGCGCCACCAGTTCAGCAGTTTAGATCTAAAGGCACAAATATTTTCGCCCAAAACAATGATCTGTCTTAATTCACGCCTGATTTCATGATCCCAAGCCCCGACGCACCAAGCATTTTTAAAAAATATCTGATTACCTTCCTAATATACCGGGCAAATTCAAGCCATTCTCGCGTGCGCAATCAATTGCTTCAGTATAACCTGCATCAGCATGACGCATAACGCCAGTTGCAGGGTC
The DNA here is from genome assembly GCA_031920365.1 of Planktomarina sp. Taxonomy (GTDB): domain Bacteria; phylum Pseudomonadota; class Alphaproteobacteria; order Rhodobacterales; family Rhodobacteraceae; genus Planktomarina. The sequence continues at coordinate 2,359 of JAVLEV010000041.1, forward strand.
ATTCCACAAAACGTTTTTTATGCGGCGGTCTGCATCCTCAGTACCATCACAACAAATCACCATTCCCGAGTGCTGGGAAAAACCCATGCCAACGCCGCCTCCATGATGCAACGAAACCCAAGTGGCCCCTCCAGCGACATTCAGCATTGCGTTCAGTAGCGGCCAGTCAGACACGGCATCAGAGCCATCCTTCATCGCTTCTGTTTCGCGGTTGGGAGACGCTACAGAGCCTGAATCGAGGTGATCACGACCTATCACGACAGGGGCTGATAATTCACCCGAACGGACCATTTCATTGAAGGCCAAGCCCAACTTATCGCGTTGGCCAAGACCAACCCAGCAAATGCGGGCAGGCAAACCCTGGAAGGCGATCCGCTCGCGCGCCATGTCTAACCAATTGTGCAAGTTCGGATCGTCGATCAACTCTTTAACTTTTGCATCTGTTTTATAAATGTCTTCTGGGTCACCGGACAATGCGCACCAACGAAAAGGGCCTATGCCACGACAAAATAATGGACGAATATATGCAGGTACAAAACCAGGGAAAGCGAAAGCGTTTTCAAGACCCTCTTCTTGGGCAACCTGTCTAATATTATTGCCATAGTCCAATGTTGGGACGCCAGAATTCCAAAAATCCAACATAGCTGAAACTTGGGTTTTCATAGATGCACGAGCCGCCTTCTCTACTACTTTAGGATCACTTTCCTGTTTGACCCGCCATTCGGCGACGGACCAGCCTTGTGGTAAATACCCGTGGATAGGGTCATGCGCAGAGGTCTGGTCTGTGACTATATCAGGTCTTACGCCACGGTTAACGAGCTCGGGGAATACATCGGCAGCATTTCCAATCAATGCCACAGACTTTGCCTCGCCTGCCGCTGTCCAGCGATTGATCATAGCCAACGCTTCATCTAAATTATCAGTTTTTTCATCTACATAGCGTGTGCGCAGACGGGAATCGGCGCGTGCCTCATCACATTCAACAGCCAGACAACATGCGCCAGCCATCACAGCGGCAAGTGGTTGTGCACCACCCATGCCGCCTAATCCACCAGTAAGAATCCAGCGGCCATTCAGATTACCATCATAGTGCTGGCGACCGGCTTCCATAAATGTTTCGTAGGTGCCTTGCACGATGCCTTGGGTTCCGATGTAAATCCAAGAACCAGCAGTCATCTGACCATACATCGCGAGGCCTTTTTTATCGAGCTCGTTAAAATGATCCCAGGTCGCCCAATGCGGAACAAGGTTAGAATTAGCGATTAGCACACGTGGTGCATCTTTGTGAGTGTTGAACACTCCTACAGGTTTACCAGATTGTACAAGCAGAGTTTGCGTTTCTTCGAGCTCCTTCAGCGCAGCTACAATAGCGTCAAAATCCTTCCAAGTTCGCGCCGCTCGGCCGATACCACCATAAACTACAAGTTCATGCGGGTTCTCTGCGACATCTGGGTGCAGGTTATTCATCAACATCCGCATTGGAGCTTCGGTAAGCCAGCTTTTAGCGGTTATTTCAGTACCTGTTGGAGGAAAAATATCCCGAAGGTTATGGCGTGGGTTAGTCATGGGGGTCTCCTAAAGGCAGTGTTAAATCAGCCAAAGTTGTCAAAATAGATGCAAGATGAGGGCGTAAGCATGTGGCTTTGTCCTGATCGTAGACCCAAGGCGCAGCCTGATCTGCAAGATAAGTTGATTGTGATAATTCCATTTGGATGGCATGAATTCCACAGTGAGGCTGACCGTAGTGACGCGTTGTCCAGCCACCTTTGAAGCGCTCATTTATCGAACATGTGTAATCAAAGGCCGCATTACAAATTGCCAAAACAGAGTTCTCGATCTCAATTGCACATGTCATGCTTAAATTAGTACCAATGTTAAAATCAGGCAAAGTACCTTCGAACAGGAATGGAATATTAGAGCGGATGGAGTGGCAGTCATATAAGATTGCAAAGCCATGCCGATCACGTACCCGAGCAAGTTCCCCACCGAGTGTAGCGTGATATGGAGTGTGGTAGGCCGCCCGACGCTTATCAATTTCTGGCAGCGTTGGTGGAGTTTTCCAAATATTTAACCCGTCGAAATCCGTCAGCGGTACAAGCGTTGTTGTATTTTGACCAGGGTAGAGGCTTTCGCCCATTGGGTCGCGGTTGGCATCGATTACGTAGCGATGAAAAGTGGCCATAACAGTTGTGACATCTGGCAAGAGGTCGCTATAAAGGCGATCAATGTGCCAATCAGTATCAGCTAACTTTAGCCCATTTTCGTTTAGGTTTTGTGCAATATAGTCAGGTACAAATGTACCACAATGTGGGAAAGCCAGAACGATTGGGCTATCCCCAATCGAAACCGTTGCCGGCGTCACTCTAAATGGCCTTTAACGAAGCTGGACAACTCAACCGAAGCAACCAAATCTCCCGAAGATATTAAGTTTGCTGCGGCCTCAATCAACGGTGCCATGTAACAATCTTCTACAATTGTGGGAACTTTGGCGCGTAGTGTAACCATTGCGCCACGCAACGCTGGGCTGGTCTGCAGTGGTGCGCGAAACTCAATACCTTGAGCACCACACATTGCCTCGACACCAATTATGAAACTTAGGTTAGTGTTCATCCGTAGCAAACGTCGTGCGGCATGAGCTGCCATACTGACGTGGTCTTCTTGATTAGCAGAGGTTGGCGTACTGTCCGTCGTGCAAGGATTTGCAAGGTGTTTGTTCTCACTCATCAACGCGGCAGTCGTGACCTCTGCAATCATCAAGCCCGAATTTAGACCGGGGTCCGGCGTCAAGAATGGGGGAAGGTCAAATGACAATGTTGGATCAACCATCAACGCAACTCGACGCTGAGAAATTGCACCAATTTCAGAGACTGCAACAGCAATCTGGTCCGCGGCGAACCCGACTGGTTCGGCATGGAAGTTGCCCCCAGAAACTATCAGCCCATCATCGACAAGCACCAAGGGGTTGTCCGTTACCGCATTTGCCTCAATTTCTAGCGTGCGTCCAGCAAAATGTAATAGGTCCATCGCAGCGCCTGTCACCTGTGGCTGGCAGCGGATGCAATATGGATCTTGCACACGCGCATCGCCGTCACGGTGGCTCTCACGAATTTCAGATCCGTCCATTAAGGTGCGTTGGGCACGTGCGACTGCAATCTGTCCCGCATGGCCGCGCAAGGTATGGATCGCATCTTGAAGCGGGGCCGTCGAACCCATGATTGCGTCCGTAGATAAAGCACATGTAAGCACAGCGGCAGATGCGTTGCGCCATGCGCCCCATAGCCCGACAAGCGCACATGCAGTCGAAAATTGCGTTCCGTTGATAAGCGCTAGACCTTCTTTTGCATTAAGCGTAATGGGCATTAACCCCGCCTTTGCTAAGGCATCAGCTGCAGGCATGCGGGTGCCACTATATATTGTTTCGCCTTCACCAATCATAGCAGCAGCCATGTGCGCAAGTGGCGCAAGATCCCCTGATGCGCCCACTGAACCTTGGCTTGGGATCACCGGAATAACGCCATGCGCCATCATAGCCTCGATCATTGTGACGGTTGTCATTGCAACTCCAGATGCACCTCGACCAAGCGATAGCAGTTTAAGAGCCATCATAAGGCGGGTGGTCGACTGGTCTAGCGCCTCACCCACGCCGCAGCAATGCGACAAAATCAGGTTACGCTGCAAAGTGGTGACATCCTCTGCTGCAATTTTGACGCTAGCGAGTTTGCCAAAACCTGTGTTGATGCCGTAGACTGCGATATCACCACTTGCGGCTTTCGCGACCATATCAGCAGCAGCCATAATTCCAATGTGTGAAGACGTGTGCAAGACGGCAGCTCTATTGCCTGACCAGATATCTTGCAGTTGCGCCAAAGTAGCTAAACCAGGGGTGAGAATAACGGTCATAAACTTCCTTTAAAAATGCGCTGATGGAGCGGGTTGAACCCGATTCGATAAGACAGCTCCGCAGGATGCTCTACATCCCAGACACAGAGGTCTGCTGGTGCAGAAGCGATAATCCTGCCTCTGTTCAATTCGCCCAAGGCTTTGGCTGCATGTGCAGTCATCCCCAAAAGCGCCTCAAGCGGTGTCATGCGAAACAGAGTGCATGCCATATTCATCGTAAGCAAAGCAGAGGTCAGTGGCGAGGAACCTGGGTTGCAATCTGTTGCTAATGCCATCCGCACGCCATGATCACGAAAAGCTTGGATTGGTGGTGCTTGGGACTCACGCAGAGTGTAATATGCACCAGGTAAAACAACCGCCACAGTACCTGCCACAGCTAAGGCCTTTGCATCCAAGTCTGTAGCATACTCCACATGATCAGCACTAAGAGCACCATATTTTGCGGCTAACTGTGCTCCACCACTATTAGACAATTGTTCTGAATGAAGCTTAACCGGCAAGCCAAGTTTTTTTGCAACCGAGAAAATACGCGCAATCTGTTTCGTATTGAACGCAATGCCTTCGCAAAAACCGTCAACTGCATCAACCAGTCCTTCGGCGTGGGCCAATCGCAAAGTCGGGATGCACACATCGTCGATGTAAGTGTCCGCGTCCCCTTTGTATTCAAAAGGCACTGTATGTGCGCCGAGAAAGCTGGTCCGGAGTTCAATTGGGCGAACATTTGCAATTTGGCGTGCAACGCGCAGCATTTTTAGTTCAGTCGCACAGTCGAGCCCGTAACCCGATTTCACTTCGATTAACGTAACGCCCTCGGCAATCATTGCATCCACGCGTGTTAATGCATCCGCTAGGAGTGCATCTTCGGACGCGGCCCGGGTTGCAGCTACTGTTGAAAGAATCCCACCGCCCGCTTGGGCAACCTCCTCATAACTTGCACCATTTAGGCGCAGTTCAAATTCAACAGCTCGGTTGCCACCAAATACAACATGGGTATGACAGTCTATCAACGAAGGCGTAACAAGCCGCCCTCCAAGGTCTTCCTTTTTTTGATCACTATAGATTTTGGGAAGGTCAGCAGACACGCCAACCCAAGCAATGCGTGCACCATCCAACACAATAGTCCCATCGGCTATAATCCCAAATCTATCATCGGTCTGTAAGGTGACAAGCTTGGCATTGGTTAAGAGCATTACAAAGGACTCACTTGCTATAACACGTTCTTAATAGTATTATGTCTATACATAAAAAACTGTCAAGCGAGATTATAATGAACACTGTCTGGGCTGAAACCGCCTTGCTTCCAACGGGCTGGGCATCGGGCGTTCGGGTTGATATTAATGCCAGCGGGTTAATTATCGACGTTAAGCAAGGTTCCTCGGCAGCTGGTCAACGAACATCCCTTTTATTACCGTCACCCGTCAATGCTCACAGCCATGCGTTCCAACGGGCAATGGCTGGGCTTACGGAACGACGTGGCCCCAACCCGAACGATAGCTTCTGGACATGGCGCCAGCTGATGTTTCGTTTTTTAGATCAACTGATGCCAGAACATGTCGAAGCGATAACCGCTTTTACGCAAATGGAAATGTTAGAAGCAGGCTATGCAACAAACGCAGAATTCCATTATTTGCACCACCAACCGAGCGGCGCACCTTACGATAATATAGCTGAGATATCAGAACGAATTGCAGCCGCTGCTAATCAAACTGGGATTGGGCTATGCCTGCTACCAGTCCATTACGAGTGTGGCGGATGCGATGGCCGCGCACTTACGGCTGGACAGATTAGGTTTGGCAATGACCTAGATAGGTTTAACACCTTGCATGACAATGCAGTATCCGCGCTATCTTTGCTGCCTAAAGATACCGGATATGGTGTCGCACCACATTCTCTTCGTGCCGTGAGCGTTGAAAACCTTCGGTCTTATAGTGCACTATTTCCCACCGGCCCAATTCACATGCATCTCGCCGAGCAGCGTCTCGAAGTTGACGAAGTGCAAGAACATTGGGGGGCGCGGCCCGTCGAATGGGCCTTGGATAATATGGAATTAGACCCACGATGGTGCTTGGTCCACTGCACTCAGATGACTGCGCAAGAAACCGTGCGCTTGGCACAATCAGGAGCGGTGGCAGGACTTTGTCCAATCACGGAAAGTAGTCTTGGTGATGGAACTTTTGACGCTGTGCGGTGGATGGATTCTGGTGGCACAATTGCCGTGGGTTCCGACAGCAATATTCGTATTGCACTAAGTGAAGAACTGCGAACGCTTGATTATTCACAAAGGCTACGCGACGGCACACGGGCAAGCTTAGCCTCAATCGAATATTCAACAGGTAGGCGCATGTTTGAAGGCATCCTAAAGGGTGGAGCACAGGCCTCTCAACGTAAAACGGGACGGCTTGAGGTCGGTTATTGGGCAGATATGCTCACACTAGATGTGAGATCAGAACTCCTTTGGGGGCGAACAGAAGATACTATTTTGGACACATGGATATTCGCTGGAGACGATAGGTTGGTAAGCGATGTTTGGTCTGCAGGACGACACTTGGTAAGGGACGGAAAACACATCGCACGTAAAAGTATTATAGCAGCCTATCGACAAACAGTTAACGCTTTGAAAGATGCCATATGAACAAAACTTTATTCAGGAATTGGCAAAGTGTGCAGGAAGAGGTCTTGCGACGCATCCATGCCCGCGTATGGAAGCAGGGTGATTTGATCCCAAACGAAGCTGATTTAGCACAAGAATTCGGCTGCGCCCGCGCAACTGTTAATCGAGCCCTGCGGTCTCTTGCAGAAAGTGGCCTACTCGACAGGCGCCGCAAGGCTGGCACCCGCGTTGCAGCTCAGCCAGTCGCCAAAGCAACCTTAGATATCACAGTGATCCGCATCGAGGTCGAAGATCGTGGACAGAAGTACGGCTATCAGCGGATCGAGCGCGGCGAAGCTGTGCCGCCACTCGCCATTAGTGGAGCTATGAAAATAAATGCGACAAAGCCTTTACTCCATATCCGTGCACTGCATTTGGCCGATGACATACCATATGCATTTGAGGACCGCTGGATTAACACTGGAGTGGTCCCTGATGGATTGGCGGAAAGCTATGAGACGGTTAGTGCAAATGAATGGCTCTTGAAGCACGCTCCCTATACAAATGGCGAAATCGCATTTTATGCAACATCCGCAACATCTGAAGAAGCACAGATTTTATGCTGTCATAAAAACAGTGCATTGTTTGCGATCGATCGTCTCACTTGGGACGATGGTTTGGCTGTTACAAAAGTTCGTCTACTCTTTGCGCCCGGCCACCGCCTTAGTACGATCCTCTAAAGCCAGAGCTAGAGGGGGCTTAGACTCGTGATAGGTGTGCTCAAAAGTTTTACTCAGCCCGCACCCAACCAGTATTCATGCAGTTATTAAAAACAAAATAACCTATGTCATCTGGCGTGCCTAGGCCCAGCGCTCCCAAGTTAAGTGATGCCACCATTTTAGCGGCCACTGGTTTAGGCAATAGCCCAGCATCGCTATCTCCTAAAATCTGCATACTCATTTCGACTGTTTTTTGTTCCACATCTCCACCAGCCTCTCCAACACCTGCAATATAGTGGCCTAAGCTGGCTATTCTTTCACACAGCTCCAACATTTCAGACTTTGGAAGAACAAAGCTTTCTTGAGCAATAGATGCTGATGGGATTAGTAATAGTACTAAAATTTGCGCGCGGATCATTGTAAGCATCGTCGATCTCCAGAATCAGTATGAAGTCTAGCTATATTATAGTTTTCATGATGTCCTACCCTTACGACGTAAAGTGAGGGCAATGATGTTAAGGGAAGGATAATTAACCTCCATAAAAACTTACAATACTGTTAGTTAATTAACACTAACAGCTATTGAATAATTACTAGATAAAGCTTTCGAGCTCCAAACTGATCGAAAGACTACTTAATGTTAAAGAACCATGCCGTTTTATTAATCTTAGTGGGCGGCACTTTCATGAGTTTTGTTGGCCTTTTCATGCGATTATTATCAGCCGCAGACGGATTTCAAATTCTTTTTTATCGCTCCTTGAGCCTCTGCTTTATTGTAGGAATAGTGTGCTGCTTACGGCGAAAAGTAGCCCCCCTTAATTTTTTAAAAAGTATCGACAAAAGCGACTTTCTCATTGGCTTAGTTTTATCTTTAGCTTTTGCCTTTTATGTATTTGCAATGCTCCATACCACCGTCGCCTCTACCCTACTCATTTTATCTGCAACACCGTTTATGGCGGCCACTATTGGTTGGTTATGGATAGGTGAACGCCCTAAAGCAATTACCTGGGTTGCAATGGCTTTCGCCGCCATAGGAATTTATTTTATGGTAAAATCTGGGCATCAGTTGGGAAATAATATGGGAAATATATTAGCCCTTCTATCAGGTTTCTGGTTTGCTCTGATGTTAGTAATGGCTCGTAGAAGCGGTAAAGATGATATTTTAGGTGGCACGTTTATCGGCGGTGTCATCTGCATTTTTATTGGTGCCAGCATGGCTTTTCTAATCGGAACTGGGTTAAAAGTTTTAGCCTTAGATCTATTTATTATCTTGGGAATGGGTGCTTTTGGCATAGGTATTGGGATAGCTTTTGTTACTTGGGGGGCCAGTTACGTTCCCGCAGCTGAAGTAGGTATTTTGGTTCTAATAGAAAGTGTGTTGGGGCCTATGTGGCCATGGCTTTTTCTCCAAGAGGCAATGACTTTGTCTGAAATTTTTGGTGGGGCGTTAGTTCTCGCCTCTGTGACTATATTTGCTTTATTTAGTACTAAGGCCGAGCCTAGCTCGCTATAATTTTAATGGTTTAATCACAAAAACTTAAAGATGTTTCATTTTAAAATCGAGCTAAAGCGTCTGCGGCACCCACTGGCAGATACCAAGCTTATGCTTAATTATTACGGTTTACAGAAACTAAAATATTGATAGAATTTTGTTAACTGTGTGAACGACCGATGCTCAAAATGTTTATACAAATAAAGATTAGCTACTAGTCACTACTAAAATTGGGATGCAATAGCATCGCTTTACACTGCGCAGTGTTAAAATTGGAAATCTAAAAGATCTCCTCTCACCAATGTCAGCGAGACCGTCAACTGGCAGCACTTATCGCTGTTGGACAAAACCAGGAAAGTTGAGACATGACAAAAGAAAAACGCAAAGTTATTATTACCTGCGCTGTTACTGGGGCTATACACACACCCAGCATGTCCCCATATCTCCCAGTGACGCCTAGTGAAATCGCCACGGCCGCAATCTTGGCGGCGGAAGCCGGCGCATCCATATTACATCTGCATGCGCGAGACCCTGAAACGGGGAAACCAACGCAAGAGCCCTCTATATTTGAGAAATTTCTTCCCCGAATTAAACAATCGACTGATGCCGTCATCAATATCACGACTGGTGGTAGCCCCCACATGACAGTAAAAGAAAGGATGTTACCGGCTATAACGTTCAAACCCGAAATTGCGTCTTTAAATATGGGATCAATGAATTTTGGGTTATATCCGATGCTCGATCGGTTTGATAAATTTGAGCATGAGTGGGAGCGGGAAAACCTTGAAAAGTCCCGCGACCTAGTTTTTAAAAATACATTTCAAGATATTGAGACTATTTTAAAGATTGGAAATAGTAATGGTACCCGATTTGAATTTGAATGTTATGATATTTCCCATCTTTATAATTTAGCACATTTTGTAGACCGTGGTTTAGCAAAGACACCGCTGTTTATTCAGTCTGTTTTTGGCCTACTTGGAGGTATCGGGGGCCATCCGGAAGACTTGATGCATATGAAACGCACTGCTGATCGATTATTTGGCCACGATTATCAATGGTCAATATTGGGGGCTGGGCGTAACCAGATGTCACTGGCGGCGACTGGCGCGGCCCAGGGGGCAAATGTTCGGGTTGGCTTAGAAGATTCTTTGTGGATAGCACCGGGTGAGCTAGCACAGTCGAATGCAGATCAGGTTACAAAAATAAGGAAGATTTTGGACGGGCTCTCACTTGAAGTTGCTACGCCGGATGAGGCCCGAAAAATTCTTGATTTAAAAGGTGGTGATAACGTAAGTTTTTAAAAAAATTGGACAGAAAAGTGCTTCATAAAAAAAAGATGAAAAAACCATTGCGTGTCTTGGTAACGGCTGGTGCAAGCGGCATCGGTCGCGTCCTTGCTGAAACTTTTGCCGAAGCAGGCGCTCAAGTTCATATCTGTGACATTTCAGTCGATGCCTTATTAGAGGTCGCTAAAACCTATCCCAATTGGGGGATCAGCCAGTGTGATGTATCTGATGAGACGCAGGTTACCCAATTATTTTCAGAGGTTAAAATTAAACTAGGCGGGCTTGATGTCTTGATTAACAATGCTGGGGTTGCGGGGCCAACAGGCGGTATTGAAGAAATTTCAGGGCAGGAGTGGCGACAGACAGTCGATGTTAACCTCAATGGTCAGTTCTATTGTGCAAACCAAGCAGTACCCTTGCTAAAGCAATCGCTTAACGCATCCATCATTTGCATATCTTCGGTTGCGGGTCGATTAGGCTATGCCTATCGGACACCTTACGCTGCAACCAAATGGGCCATAATCGGATTAGCAAAAAGTTTAGCCATAGAATTGGGCCCAAGTGGGATCCGGGTCAATGCTCTTCTGCCAGGAATTGTCGAAGGCCCACGCATCAAAAAAGTTATTTCTGACAGAGCGCAAAAAGTTGGATTAGCCTATGATAAAATGGAGTTAGAGTATATCAAAAAAATATCGTTAAGACGTATGGTGAACGCACAAGACATTGCTAACCAGGCACTATTTTTATGCTCATCAGCGGGCGCTAATATCTCGGGCCAGTCGATAAGCATTTGTGGCAATGTTGAAGTTTTATAAACTGTCCACACCAGGCTAAAGGGACTTCGTTCCTGGCAAAGCTTGTTAAACTTTCACAGTTTTGAATCGGTAAAAAGCAAGACTAGGTATGGGCCAAACTATTTTACGATAAGATCGGTTATTTATATTCTGGAGATATTACTGCAAATTATAGTTCAGAGTTTACCCTTGAGAAACACTATGCGGTAATCAATTCGATTAACTTCCCTTCGCTGACCTAGCATTGCGCCTGATGCATGGCGGCAATTCCTTATTGTGTGATGATTCTAGCGCCTACACTTGGTAGTGGCTACGATGTAGAGTAAGGAGATTATAATGCTTAGACAACTATTTAAATCAATGGTCGTAGCCCGCCAAGCTTCCGCTTCGCACGAAGCTATGCGGTACATGACAAACCGCCAACTAGATGACATTGGCTTCACTCGCGATAACTATATTGAGGGTATAAAAGCTCGTATTTCGGCAGAGCTGGAAGCAGAAGATGCAAAGGCAAAGTCAGCAGCGCCAGTGAATGTTAACCTGCAAGCAACTGCCTAGTTCAGGCTGTTGCTTTATAGACGCCAGCACTTTCAAGATTTCTGCACTCATTACAGAGACATCATAGAATAATTCCAGCTGGGACTGTATTATTTTAATCTCAACGACTAAACTTCTCAAAACTACTTGATGGCTCAATATGGCCTAATGTGTGAGAATAGTTAGTGAAAGAAATAGTAGCGTCAGATTAGTAAAAACTTTAGCATCCATTGGGCACTCCACGGCCCTCAGGCGTCCTCTCGTGGCGTGCCTGAAGCTGTACTCACCTGCTTATTTAGACAGTGT
>JAVLEV010000042.1:0-4364 GCA_031920365.1 Planktomarina sp.
AAACGGAACTACGCATAAAAAACGCAAGGATTCAGACCGGCGAGGGTTATCTTTAAGGCCTGCCCGATGATCGCGAGATCTGGACCCGTGGAGCACAGGTAAAAAATGTGATATACGCGCCAGGCATACAAGGCGGCACAGCTTCACTAACTTTTTATACCGGCAACATGAGGATGACTATAGTGAGCGTGTGACCTTTCTTGATACGAACGGCGCACGCTGCGCCACATCCCATATGGTGCAAAATCCAGGGAAGCCATACTGCAACGTGGTCGGGCCTTCTAAAGTAAATTTAAAAGTTAACTGCCTTTGGGAACAAAAAATGCATACGCAGCGAGACTGGCGCAGGTTTTCCAGCTATATCCACACCGACAGTTCTGAAGATCAGAAAACTTTTAACGTCTCATAGTACCAAAAAAAATAATCTACTATGATAGACTATTTTGCAATATTTTTTTAATAACTCCAATACCTTACTGTCTAACTAAAACTTTCCACTTACTGTTTAACGAGCCATTAAACGTTAATCCGTCTGTTAAGGTTAGAAGATTTATTTTTATAAGGCCCTAAAGTAAAAATTTCATAATTCAGGAATCACCTTAATATCATCACAAGAACTAAACCCTACACTATGCGATTTTCAGGAATATAATTTTGGGCCATGGCTAGCGCAGCCCAAAATAATTTTTATTGCTTTGGGAAGTAATCCTCACAAATGCCTTCCCGGTAAACATCTGCCGTGCAGCAATGCAGGCCACCACCAAAAGCATACGCGTCACGCAAATCAACTTCGACAACCTCCATGCCTAATTTGTCCATTTGCTCAGCCTGGTAAACTTCCGATTTTTCAACACAAACTGTTTTTGGATCTAAGACCAATACATTCATACTTAACCATGTGGATGAATAACATAACGGTGGTGGAGAATTATGCGCTGGCTGCGCTGAATCGACAATTTCCCAGTCATTTTTCTCAAACATTTTACGCTGCTCATCAGGCAAACGTCTTTGCGGGTTATTCAAAATCAACCCCGGGCGTAGGGGAGTGAAAGTAGCATCAATATGGATCGGGTAAGGGTCACCTGGGAAGTTTACCGCATGTACCCGATGATCAGGAAAATGCCGGCGCAACCATTCGATACCCTTCATATTTGTGGTAAACCCATGTTGAACGACTAGATCACGACCAAAACGCAACACATCAGCAGCATCAAATAAGGGCTCTTCCTCAGTTGTAACAAAAAACTTTTCTGCCGCCCACTTCAAACGCTTCTCAACACCGATTTTATCCGAAAGGTAATCAGGATGATAATCAGCATCAGTCAAACGTGGCTTCGGCGCGGCTTCATGCCTAAACTTTGGATCCTCATCAAAATATTGCTGCAGTAATGGCCTGTAGTTTAAATATTCAAACCAGCGACACCGATACGACATTGTAGCCTCTAAAATTTCAGAGCCAACTGTCAATAATACATCCCGCGGCGGCATACATCCAAATTGGCTTTCTGTTTTAAAATCAGGCGTAATAACGGCCTTTGAGTGATCAATCGAACTAGGACGGTCCACGCGCACGCCTCGTTTTTGTAACATAGATGCAAAATTATCGAGTAGCTCGTTGGCCCGATCAATAGTTTCTTGTGGCCTGCGGCCCCATTGGCCCCGCATATCACTATCTTCTGGTACTTTCGCTTCCAGCGCAGGCTCTTCAGCAGGAATATGACAATCATCCGCTCGTCCAACGATCACATGACGCAGCGGATCCCATTCATTCCAGCTGTTCACAACTGTTTTTTGTATATGGTCCATCCTGAGACTCCAATTTAAAATTCTGAATTTTTGGTGCGTTACCTCGCAGATAGATAGTTTTTAACAAGCTGACTAGATCAAAGCGAAGCATCGCCCATAACAAGCGACGACTAGTTACATATATTGACACTACCGCCTCGGAAAGGCAGGCAGAAAGTAAGCTTTCAAAAAGGATCAAATATGACAAACCACGTTTACAAAGGCGATCTACCAGATAATTTGGACCTAGGCGCGGTAGTTGCAATTGATTGCGAGACCATGGGCTTAAACCCCAAGCGCGATCGGCTTTGCGTGGTGCAGCTTTCTAGTGGCGATGGCAATGCGCATCTGGTGCAAGTCAGTAAGGGGCAAACATCAGCCCCCAACCTATGCCGCATGCTTGAAAATCCTAATGTGTTAAAACTGTTTCACTTTGGTAGGTTTGATATAGCCGCAATGTTTGAGGCTTTTGGCGCGCTCACCTCTCCTGTATATTGTACTAAAATAGCCAGTAGATTAGTTCGTACCTATACAGATCGGCATGGGCTAAAAAATCTTTTGCAAGAATTACTGACTGTCGATATCTCAAAACAACAACAGTCCTCAGATTGGGGAGCAAAAAAATTGTCTAAGGCACAGATCGAATATGCAGCCTCTGATGTTTTGTACTTGCACCAACTACGCGGCTCTTTAAACCAGATGCTGATCCGAGAGGGGAGAATGACCATAGCACAACGTTGCTTTGACTTCCTGCCCACCCGTGCGCAACTCGATTTAGCGGGTTGGCCCGATACCGATATTTTTGCCCATTCGTAACTCAGTATATATAAAGTAAGAGGTGGTATGCGTTTTTCGTTTGTTGATAGCTATTCAGCTCTTGTGGTGTGGTTGAAAACCTTACTGCCCATTATGGCTTTGGGCATGTTATCAACAATTTTTCTTTTCTCAGGCAAAGTTGATGTCACTCAGTCGCTCCCTTATGCAAAGCTTAATATAGCTGAAATTATTCGTGAACAGCGTATCACAAAACCATATTTTGCAGGTGTTTCTAACAATGGCACCGAGATCACACTCTCAGCCGCATATGCCTCATCAAATATACAAAATGCAGATATCTTAAACATTACGGAACTTTCGATTGTTTTGACATCTCAAAACACCAGAGAAATACAAATTAATGCAGGTCTTGGGACTCTAAATTCCACTACGCAGAAAGCAGTGGTCTCACAGGATGTTCATGTTTCTATGGTACCAGATTTCTGGCTAAAAACAAATAGTTTAACATTCGATCTTAAGCAGGCCGTCGCCACAGCAGATAATGGGTTTCAAGGCGTAACACCCCTCGGTAGCATAGGTTCAGATAAAATGATCATAAAAATGATTGCCGGTGATCAGCAAATCATTTTCACAAATGGTGTGCGCCTGATATACTATCCTAAATTAAACTAATCGAGGTAAACGGTGCGATACTTTATATTAATAATCACAGTCCTATTCTCAACTTTTTTTATAGCCTTGCCATCGCTTGCACAGACCAACTTATCACTAGGTGGTTTTAGCTCTAATCCAGACGGGCCAATTGAAATGACCGCGGACAAGCTTACTATTAGTCAGTCTGACGGCTCTGCTAAATTTGAAGGTAATGTATTGATTTCAAATGGGAGTTTTAAAATTATTGCCCAGCTTGTTATGGTTAACTATCTAGAAACCGGTGGCATCAAACAACTCATCGCAAGCGGTGGGGTGACCATCGTAAATCAAACAGAATCCGCAGAAGCAAAAACCGCTGACTATGATTTGGTCAGTAATAGTTTAGTATTGGGCGGCGGTGTGTTACTTACACAGGGTCAGAGTGCCATTTCTGCCGACTCTATGGCTATCGACCTCTCAACAGGAGAAGCAATTATTGAAGGCCGTGTGCGTACAGTCCTATCCGGCGAGTTGGAATAATGACTGAGCATAAACTTGAAGTAGCCGAGGGTCACGGCGGCCTTAAAGTGGACTCTCTTCGCAAAAGCTATAGCAAACGGTTTGTGATCCGAGATGTAAGTATTCAGCTAAATCGCGGCGAAGTTGTCGCATTATTAGGACCAAATGGCTCTGGAAAAACTACCTGTTTTTATTCTATTGCAGGTTTAATAACTCCTGAAAGTGGAAAGGTAAGTATCGACGGGCGGGATGTAACCCGCTTACCTATGTATAGACGAGCCCGACTGGGAATTAGCTATTTGCCCCAAGAAATATCGATTTTTCGCGGTATGACGGTAGAGAATAACATCCTCGCCGTGCTGGAGTTAAATGAACCTGATCGCAAACGCCGCTATGAACGCTTAGAAGAATTACTAAATGAGTTCTCCATTGATCTCCTTCGGCGCGCGCCAGCGCTCGCACTTTCTGGTGGGGAGCGGCGGCGCGTAGAAATTGCGCGTTGTCTTGCTTCTAATCCAAAATATCTTCTGCTAGATGAACCATTTGCTGGCATTGATCCAATTGCAGTTGGTGAAATTAGGGCATTGGTGTCCGCCCTAAAGAGGCGTGGTATTGGTGTGTTAATCACAGATCACAACGTGCGGGAAACC
>JAVLEV010000042.1:4464-6882 GCA_031920365.1 Planktomarina sp.
TGAAAATGTAAAGCGCGTCTATTTGGGTGAAAATTTTCGCTTGGGATAGTTTTAATTTTAAGTTGACAGAGAGGCCTCTTATTTGGCCAACTAGTATTATGATTTTTTGTCATATTATTCTGCTTAATATAGAAAATTGCATTATGCGGATTACTACTAAGTATCGGCTTGTGAGAATCGATTAGTGTTACCTAACAGACTCAAGTTTCGTATTATGATGCTGATTTTCAAGGAGACAAAATGCTTTATCAAATTACTGGAAACAAAATTGATGTAGGAACGGCCCTACAAACCCATGTAAAGTCCGTCGTGGATGCCATAGTCGTAAAGTACGCTGTGCGCGCTACAAATTCAACAATAGTTTTTTCTAGGGTTGCTAACGAATTTTCTTGTGAAATTAGTGTGCACCTCTCAACAGGCCTTACAGCCCAAGCTGGTGCACATAGTCATGAGGCTTATGCCTCTTTTGATGCAGCATCAGAAAAAATGGAGAAACAATTGCGCAGATATAAGCGCAGATTGAAGGATCACCATCGTGAACGCGCGCAACCCGTTGAACTTTCCGCCGCATCCTCGTATGTCCTCTCAACGCAAAATGAGTCGGATGGCGCCGAGCCAGAAACACTGCAGCCCTTAATTGTGGCTGAGATGGAACAAAAAATTCAGTCTCTGTCAGTTGGTGAGGCAGTAATGCAAATGGAATTAGCCGGAGCCCCGGTCCTTGTCTTCAGGAACGAAGGCCATAATGGAGTGAACGTTGTATATCATCGTGAAGACGGTAATATTGGGTGGGTTGATCCCGCTTAATGTAAGTACAGCTAAATAACTATGGATCTACTTGAAATATTACATGCTGACGCAGTGCGTAACACACAGTCTGTCGGTAGCAAAAAGCGTCTTTTTCAAGATTTAGCTGCCATTGCTGCTCAAAGCTACGGAATTGATCCTGAGATAGCCGTTGAGGCACTTCTGGAACGTGAGACTTTGGGCCCTACCGGTGTAGGTCGAGGTGTTGCCTTACCTCACGCTCGGCTCGACAAACTAGAACGCATTGTTGGCTGTTTTATAAAACTGGACCGCCCCATTGAGTTTGATGCAGTCGATAGGCAGCCTGTCGATTTAGTTTTTGCCCTTTTTGCACCTTTAACAAGTGGCGTGGAGCACCTTAAAGCCTTGGCGCTAGTATCACGCACATTGCGCGACTATGAGGTTTGCATGAAGCTCCGCAATAATGAAGACGCGGGCACCTTACTTGCTATTTTGCAAGAAGGCCCAGAATCTGCTGCCGCTTAGGCAACTATGAAAATAGGCTTTAATTACCCTAATAACTATGGCAATTAACCGCAAATAGACTACTAAGTTAGACGAACAGGTTTTAATACAAGCCTAATTGATAACTTCTGCACTTAGCTAAGTCACCACCCGCAGTGTTACATTCAAGCGTCCACCACTCTTTAGTAACTGCGAACTTCCAAATTTAATGCGGTCAACCCCGTGATAATTAAGCCTTGCAGCACCACTCATGACTGCAACATCACCAGATTGAAGCCAGATCGACGTAGTTTTACCGCCACGCTCCCTGCCGCCGACGCGGAATAAAGCATCATCTCCCAATGAAATCGACACTACAGGCCAATCAAAATTAGCCTCATCCTTATCTTGATGCAGGCCCATCCGCGCACCTTCCCCATAATAATTCACCAAACAACATTCCGGGCTTGGCCCCTGCCCTGCCATGGCCCACCAAATACTCATTACGGAAGCCGGGATCTCTGGCCAGTTAACACCAGAGGGGTGTTTGCTCACATATTGGTAACCTTGATGATTCGAAAACCAACCATATTCACCTGCAGAGGTCAGGCGGACCGACATGGGTTTTCCAGATTTAGTTTTTGGCGAAAATATCGGCGCTTTTGCCGCAATTAGGCGCAAGTCCTCAATAAGAAGTAATTGGTCTGATAATGGCAAAAAACCCTTAAAAACAGAGATTCCACCAATAGTAACTGTTGGTTTTGGCGCAAAGCCATTATTTAACTTCATAAAATCCAAATTTCATTGCCTCCAGATGGTTGCGGGGGATGTTTAGCATACCTATATAGCGCGATGAGCCGGTAGTTTGTAGGAGCTACTCTAAAATTGGGGCAAAGGCGCCACACCGTGAGCTAACAGCCTCGGTATCGCCAGAGCGAAGGGATGCTAGAGAATGGCAAAAGTCATTGGAATTGACCTAGGAACAACAAATAGCTGTGTTTCCATCATGGACGGGTCACAGCCTCGAGTAATAGAAAACGCAGAGGGCGCGCGGACAACGCCATCGATTGTTGCCTTTACCGACAGCGAACGCCTGGTGGGTCAACCCGCCAAACGCCAGGCTGTAACAAATCCAGAAAATACTGTTTTTGGCGTAAAGCGCATGGT
>JAVLEV010000042.1:6982-13940 GCA_031920365.1 Planktomarina sp.
CAACGCCAAGCTACTAAAGATGCCGGCAAAATTGCTGGCCTAGAAGTTTTGCGGATCATAAACGAGCCAACGGCTGCGGCTTTGGCCTACGGTCTTGATAAAAAAGAAACCCAAATCATTGCAGTCTACGACCTTGGCGGTGGCACCTTTGATGTCACAATTTTAGAAATCGACGATGGCCTATTTGAAGTAAAATCTACCAATGGCGATACATTTCTCGGTGGTGAAGACTTTGACATGCGGATCGTAAACTATCTGGCTGACGAATTTAAAAAAGAAAACGGCGTCGACCTAACAAAAGACAAGATGGCGCTGCAGCGCTTGAAAGAGGCCGCTGAAAAAGCAAAGATTGAGCTGTCATCTTCTAGCCAAACTGAGATCAACCAACCATTTATCTCGATGGATGGAAAATCAGGCCAGCCTTTGCACTTAGTTGTAAAAATGACCCGGGCCAAACTAGAAAGCCTCGTGGCTGATTTAATCAAAGCCTCCTTAAAGCCTTGCCAAGCCGCATTAAAAGATGCGGGAATGGCCACTGGTGACATTGACGAGATAGTTTTGGTAGGCGGTATGACCCGTATGCCGAAGGTTATTGAAGAGGTTACCAAATTCTTTGGTAAAGAGCCGAATAAGGGCGTGAACCCTGATGAAGTTGTGGCCATGGGCGCAGCTATTCAAGCTGGTGTATTACAGGGCGACGTAAAAGACGTGGTTTTACTTGACATAACACCACTGTCCTTGGGTATAGAAACCTTAGGTGGGGTTTTCACTCGTTTGATAGAGCGAAACACCACTATCCCAACAAAGA
Source organism: Planktomarina sp. (assembly GCA_031920365.1). Classification (GTDB taxonomy): domain Bacteria; phylum Pseudomonadota; class Alphaproteobacteria; order Rhodobacterales; family Rhodobacteraceae; genus Planktomarina. The sequence continues at coordinate 7,791 of JAVLEV010000042.1, forward strand.
AATCGCAAGTTTTTTCAACGGCCGAAGACAATCAAAATGCGGTAACAATTCGTGTTTTCCAAGGTGAAAGGGAAATGGCTTCCGATAATAAAATTCTGGGCCAGTTTAACCTAGAAAGTATCCCACCAGCACCACGCGGAATGCCACAAATTGAGGTGACCTTCGACATCGATGCCAACGGAATCGTAGCTGTTGGTGCCGCTGACAAGGGAACTGGTAAAGAGCAGAAGATTACGATCCAAGCGTCAGGCGGGCTTAGCGATTCTGACATCGATGCAATGGTAAAAGACGCAGAAGAAAATGCCGATTCTGACAAAGATCGTAAGGAATTAGTCGAGGCTAACAATCAAGCGGAAAGCCTTATCCATTCTACAGAAAAATCTATGGAAGAGCATGGCGACAAAGTAGATCCTACAACGATTGAGGCCATTGAATTGGCGATGGCGGCATTAAGAGACGACCTGGAAACAGAAAACGCTGGTAAAATAAAAGCTGGTATCCAGAACGTTACAGAAGCTGCAATGAAGTTGGGTGAAGCGATCTATAAGACAAGTCAAGAAGCTGAAGCTAATGGTGATGTCGATGAAGGACCCGTCATGGATGATGATATCCTTGATGCAGACTTCGAAGATTTGGATGGTGATAAGCGCGGCTAATGCCAAGCAGGAACTTAGTTAGACTGGCCAGCTATACCGCTGGTCAGTTTTCAAGTTCCAAAGGAGACAATCCAGATGTCAAAACGTGATTATTACGAAACACTTGGTATAGCCAAAGGCGCCAATGCGGATGAGATCAAGAAAGCCTATCGCCGCAAAGCGAAAGAGCTGCATCCAGACCGTAATGCTGACAACCCTAAGTCTGAAGGTCTCTTTAAGGAGGCCAACGAAGCCTATGAGGTTTTAAAAGATAACGACAAGAAAGCGGCCTATGATCGATACGGCCATGCAGCCTTTGAGGGTGGCATGGCTGGTGGTAGCCAAGGTCGGAGACAGGGCGGTCGTCAAGGCGATTTTTCAAGTGCATTTTCTGATGTGTTCGATGATCTTTTTGGGGACACCGCGGGCGGACGTGGAGGCGGTCGGCAACGCGCAAGCCGTGGTTCTGACCTGCGATATAATATGCGTGTTAACTTAGAAGAAGCCTTTCTAGGTCAGCATAAAACAATAAACGTACCAACTGCAGTGTCTTGCGCAACCTGCGATGGCTCTGGTGCTGCCGCAGGCACTGAACCTGCGACATGTGGAACTTGTGCTGGAATGGGTAAAGTTCGCGCACAACAAGGGTTTTTTACGGTTGAACGCGCCTGCCCCACTTGTTCTGGTGCAGGACAAGTCATAAAGAACCCTTGCTCCAGCTGCCGAGGCGCTGGACGGGTTGAAAAAGATCGTGCGCTATCAGTGAACATCCCCCCTGGAGTAGAGACGGGCACCCGGATCAGACTATCGGGTGAAGGAGAGGTCGGTGAGCGTGGTGGCCCACAGGGTGACCTTTATATCTTTATTGAAGTTGATGATCATACGATTTTTGAGCGTGAGGGAACGAGTTTATTTTGTAATATCCCAGTCTCTATGGTTTCAGCCGCAACAGGTGGAGACATTGAAGTACCAAATATAGACGGTGGCAGAAGCCGTGTTAAAATCCCAGCAGGCAGTCAATCAGGCCGCCAAATGCGCTTACGCTCTAAAGGCATGCCCGCAATACGCGGAGGCGCTTTAGGCGACATGTTTATTGAGCTTAAAGTTGAAACACCAGTAAACCTAACCTCTCGACAAAAAGAACTATTAAAAGAGTTCGAAGATCTTTCGACTAATAATAGTCCAGAAAGCCTAGGGTTTTTTAATAAGGTTAAAGGGTTTTGGGATGGTATGAAGGGTCGGGATTAAAGATACTTATTTGCGTTAGGTATCCTTTTGCAAAGCCATAAACACTAAGTACAATAAACATAATCTTTGTTAGTGCTAATTTTTATTAAATGGGGTCAATCGGCCCCAAAGGCCCACCTACTGTTTTCTCAACAAATCGAGCTGCAGCGAGCAGTGCCGCTTCTCCCCGTGGTTTTCCGATTAGTTGTAATCCAACTGGTAAACCCCTTGGACCCAAACCAACCGGGATAGAGATTGCCGGTAGGCCTGTCACCGTAGCCAAAAACGCAAACCGTAGCCAATCCATATAACCCACAAGCTCAATGCCACCAACATTACGAACCCACTCTTCTGAAGTTGAATGCGGCATACAACCCACTGTAGGGCAGGCCAGCACATCAAATTTCTCAAAAAGATCAATCATACTATTAAAAATTAAAGACCGGTTAAGGTTTGCATCAACAATATTATCAATGTTTAGTGCCTGCCCAAAGGCTGTATTTTGCGAAAGCGTTAGTTTGAAATGTCGCTGTACTTCCTGAGGCAAACGTCGTGCAGCGGTGGCCCACATAAGCCCTCTCAAGCTATGGTAGGTCTGTTCCAATTCTGAAAGGTCTACGCAAGCCTCTTCTACGTTAACCCCATTTTTTTGTAATTGTATTAAAACAGCCTGCAAGTGACCATCCATCTCTGCATCCACTTGACCAAAACCACCTAGGTCAGGCGCGAAAGCAATTTTTAACTTACCATTTGCACGGAATACAGCCTCTTGATATGATGTGCTAGCACCAGGGTATGAAATAGGAATTCTAGGGTCAAACCCTGACATTGCATCGAGAAAAAGTGCACAATCTGTAACCGATCTAGCCATAGGGCCCTGTACACCTTCCGTCATAAACGCATTATCCTTACCAGGGCCGCCAGCAATTCCAGGGCTGGGGCGTAACCCAACGATCCCACAATAGGCCGCTGGCGTGCGCAGACTACCACCATGGTCAGAGCCTTGGCTGAGCCAAATCTCACCTGCGGCAAGAGACGCAGCTGCACCACCAGAAGATCCCCCAGGGTTTAAACTGATGTTCCAAGGGTTCAGGGTCGGGCCAAAAATATCGTTAAACGTGTTACCCCCAGCGCCAAATTCTGGGGTATTAGTTTTGCCTAAAACCACCCCACCACGCGCCTCTAATTTCTCAACCAGTGGATCACTTTCTTGTGGAATGAAGTCAGCAAATCCTTTAGAACCAAATGTTGTGCGCACTCCGGCAACACTATTCAAATCTTTAATCGAAATTGGCAAACCAGCCAACCAACCTGCGTGGTCACTTTCTTTGAGATTTAAGGTAGCCCTTAACGCACGGTCCTTACAAAGAGTTGGAGTAGCGTTGATAATTGGGCCTGTTTTGGCGATCCGCCGCGTTGCAGAGTCTATAAGATCTGCAGTTGAAATGTCTCCAGCCTTCAACATTCCAACAACTTTATACGCGCTAAGCCGACATAATTCTGGGCCTGAAAAATTTGGTTTCTCACTCATGGTGCACTCCCATTCACCTATTGATCGATAACTGCATCATGGTATCCAAACCGTCAAGCAATCCCAATCACCTTCTACCGATCTAGCGGTTAAGCTATCAAATGCTATTTTTTAACTCAAAAATATTTCTCCACCAAGGTTTTTCAAAAACCCTGTATCTTCTAATTCGCCCATGACTGGACCCTTAACCTCAGATAGATGGACCTCTAACCCCATGTTGTTCGACACATACTGAACTATAATATGTTTTAATAATCACTATATTTTAATTATTCACTAAACTAGATTTCGGGCTCTATCAGACTTTTTATTCAGCAGCCTCAAAAGAAAGTCTATTTAGCTACTCAAGTACTTCGATCGCGGTTGCAATTATCTGCTTTTTGACGCATTTGATGATTATAAATCCACTCATGAATTTAAAAAACTGGCCCTGACTTGGTCGTTTAAATTAAGCCAAGAGTTCAAACGAGCTAAACTCATGGCGAAGCAAAGGCACAATATGAAGCTCTACCTTGACACGGCAAACACACTCGAGTGGGATGAGCTGATGCCTTTGGGTTTCTTTGAGGGAATAACAACTAACCCTCTTTTAGCTAAAAAAGCGGACTTAAACTATACTGAAATTAATTGGCGAGATATGTATTCGCGTGCATTTGATCTTGGCGCAAAAGAGCTGCATGTTCAGGTTTATGGGCTGCCAAAAAATTATGTCCGTTGGGCTGAGACAATATACGAAATTGCACACAGTATTGGAATTGATGCCGTCATCAAAGTACCGCTGGTAGAACCCGCCCTACGAGCCTTTCCGGCGATTAAAGCCCTAGGGGGCAAAACACTTTTGACCGCTTGTTATGATGCAAAACAGGCACTCATCGCGCAATCTCTGGGTGCAAATTATTTGGCGCCCTATTTGGCGAGGATGCGCGATCTTGGCATTAACGACATAGATCAACTCTCCACTATGAATCAGCTAACGCTAGCTAGCCCGTGTTCAATTCTAGCAGCATCGATCCGATCAGTGGCCCACTTAATGGAAATTGCTAATGAAGGTACACCCTGTGCCACATTTTCAGCAAATATTGCGCGAGAGTTGATAAATGACCCAAACTCAGTTTTATCGTGGAAACAGTTTGAAGACGCATTAACGATTTAGAGTTAATAAAACTGGATCATACATTATTTCTTGTAAAAACAGGTATTTTAGATCTTATTAATCGCCATGAACATAATTGACGTGAAAACCTTAACTTTAACTAACTTCAAAACCAAACCTTTGAGGCAGCAAGGCTTGTAGAAATACTGCCTCATCCAGCACGCCTACGGATTCTATGCTAAATGCTAGGTGGCGGGAGAGGCGTTCAACGATTGGCGCTAGATGCCGGCCTTTCACAGTCTGCAATGTCACATCATTTTAAAAAACTACGCGATTCAGGGTTACTGCTAACACGCCGATCAAAGCAGATATTTTCTTACACCCTAAAAGGTCGCATGTATTCTAGAGGTTCTCCACCAACTCTAGTGCAACGACCAAATCACCCAAGTTTATATCTCAGCATCAGTTGGACCTTTTTTATCCAATATCTCGTTTTCTAGCTCCTGCACCACAGTGGGAGTAATCTGTTCTAATGGTAACAGATGCCCCACTATGAGCGGTAACATGTGGGGGCTAACGGCGTCAGACTGTGGTGGACGCTTCCACCCAATGCTATCGATCGCCTCACAACTCAGACAGAGAGGCTCCCAGTTTTGGTGAACATCGCCACAACCGTCACAAATCCACTGAGGATCCCGCTGCGCTGAAATGGCCTGTGTCAAAAGTTGGCGCACCGACTGATCATCAGCCCCGTCGCCACGTTCTATAGCGGCCATAATTGTAAGCGATCGCATCGTTGGGTCAGATTTAGAAAGATCTCCAAGCGCCAAGCGGGCAGCCTTATATTTACCCGCAGCAATATTTAACTCAGCCAATAGCATTTTAGTTTCAGGGTGTATCGGTTTAGGTTTGGTAATTATCATAAACCTTTTTAAGCGTTCTTCTGGGTTTTCGTCTGGTACAATTTCAGCAAACCCAGCAGCCAACTCTGGATGTGGTTCCAGCAACCACGCCGCGCGCAACGTACTAGTAGCTAGCTTTATTTTACCCTGCTCAGAGTACCCCTGTGCTGCCAAAAGCGCCGCTGGTACCAAGGCCGGCGAAAGGCGATTAGCCTCAATAGCTAGCTTGCGTGCCTCCTGCACTTTTCCAGCCACCCACAATTCTCGAGCTTGGGACAATGCAAACACGGCATCACGACGCTTGTGAACATCTCGCGGGAGAGCCCCATGTTTCAGCTTGGCGTCTAACGTTATCCGAACACCCCGCCAATCTTCTTCACGAGCCTGTAGCTTAAGTAAGGCATCTTGGGTATCAATATGCTTAGGCTTTAAGGCAAACGCATGCTTGGCTAACTTCAAAGCAATGCCAGTTTCACCCGCCTGAAGATTCTGTTGCAATAGCCCATAAACTCCTACAAATCGCGTCTTGGGGTCTTGTAAAAGCTTTTTAAATGTTGCCTTGGCGGTGGCCTCATCTCCACCCGCCACTGCAGCTTGTGCTACAATCAAATTGGTCAAATCTGGTCGGTTAAGCAACCGATCTGCCTTCTTAGCTTTTGCCATCGCCTCGCGACCATCGCCACTAGCTAAAGCCATTAGCCCATCAGACAAAGCTTCAAAACCTCGTCGTTCACGATTACGATCAAAATATCTCGACAGTGC
>JAVLEV010000043.1:0-3079 GCA_031920365.1 Planktomarina sp.
GTCTGGCGGTAAAATTTCCAAAGCCTGATCCATAAAGATGCCACGGCCTTGGCTTGTAGAGAATTGACCGCCATCATAATTAAGATAATTGAAGGATTTAATATAGTCGACCAATTTCCATGGCTCTCCTGAGCCTAAGATTGTGGCTGGGAACGACAGGGTGTGGAAGGGTACGTTGTCTTTGCCCATAAATTGGTAATAAAATACGTCTTCTGCACCTTTATCAGTGCGCCACCAGCGCTCCCAATCAGTGCCTTTGCCCGCATCAACCCATTCACGGGCGCAGGCGATATATTCGATCGGTGCATCGAACCACACGTAGAACACTTTGCCCTCCATGCCATGCCATTTTTCATTGCCTTTGCGCACTGGAACGCCCCAATCCAAGTCCCGAGTGATGCCACGGTCCTGCAGCCCATCGCCATCATTTAGCCATTTCTTTGCAATTGATGTAGTGAGGATAGGCCAATCTTTTTTCTCTGAAATCCAGTTGTTTAATGTGTCCCGTAATAACGATTGTCTCAGGTAAAGATGCCGTGTGTTGCGCACTTCAAGGTCTGTGGACCCAGATACTGCAGAACGTGGATCGATCAAATCGGTAGGATCCAACTGTTTTGTGCAGTTTTCGCATTGATCACCACGGGCCTTGTTATATTTGCAATTCGGGCAGGTACCTTCAATATAACGGTCTGGTAAAAATCTACCGTCTTCGGTGGAGTATATTTGCTGCTCGTCTACTTCGCGGATCAAACCCTGATTGGCTAAACGGCCCGCAAAGTGCTGGGTCAGCTCCTTGTTTTGATGCGAAGAGCTTCGGCCAAAATGATCAAATGAGAGACGGAAACCTTTAGCAATCTTGGCTTGAACCTCATGCATTTCGTCGCAATAGTCTGCCACTGGCTTACCTGCTTTTGCCGCAGCTAGCTCAGCCGGTGTACCGTGTTCGTCTGTGGCGCAGAGAAACAAAACTTCATTGCCACGGGCTCGGTGGTAGCGGGCGAATAGGTCGGCAGGTAGTTGGCTACCCACAAGGTTTCCGAGGTGCTTAATCCCGTTGATATAAGGAATTGCCGATGTGATCAAAATACGTTTCATTACTATGCCTAAATAAAGTTAGCTTCACTTAAACATGCCCTGCTAAAAAGCCCACCCCTAAGGCTTGGGAGAAGAGCCCGGATCACGCAATATTTTTGTAAGTCGCCCGATTAAAAATGATGTTCGTGGGGAGTATATATAAGGTGTCTTGGACAGGGCTATATCGCCCAAGAGCATGCGCACCACCCCAATGATAGCTAAAAGGAAATGTGCGCTGGCTATGAACACAAAAAATGCGCCAGTACCAAATTCTTGAATTAACAAGGCGGCCACAATGGGTGAGGCAATGGCACCTAAGGTAAAGTAAAATAGCAATGCAGCTGATAGCTCGACGCGTTCGTCAGATTCTGCAAAATCGTGGGCATGGGCTGTAGCTACAGAATAAATTGGCACTGTGATGAAACCAAACAGGCAGGAGGACATTATTATTTGGGTTACTCCAACTGCAAAGAACGAAATGACGCAGGATATTAGTGAGCCAAGGGATAGCAATATGACCACCCAACGGCGGTCATATTTGTCAGCAAACCACCCTGATGGGTATTGCGAAATTGCTCCACCTAAAACATAGCCAGCCAAAAATAGCCCTATCTGAAATGCATTTAGCCCCAGTTCGGAACTTAAGATAGGGCCTACCATTCGGTCGGCTGCATTTGTCAGGCCGGTGACTACTACTGCAGAGACCGCTAAGGGGGACCGGCTAAGCGCTAGGATAGGGCGCAGGCGCGGTGCACTTTTGTGATTGGTGGGCTGGCTTTGGTAAGCGCCAAGGGTAAAAGCGAGGCGCAACAAAATAAAGTTAGCAAATTATAAGCTAGATAAGTTTCAACCGTAACCAATGTGCCAATCATCATCTGCGCACCCAAGGATGCGGAAATATCTACCGCCCGGTAAACACCCATAGTGCGGCCTCGGTTGGCGTTGGTTGCCTTAGCTTGCAGCCAGGCTTCAATCACCGTGTAGCATCCTGCTACGCACAAGCCTGAAGCCACCCGCATCACAGCCCAAGCAATTGGGTCGATTAATAAAATATGACCGAGCATACCGATCGCACCCATAGAAGTGAAGACTGCAAATGTTCGGAAATGTCCAACGCTGCCCATAATGCGTGGTGCCCACCAACAGCCTATAAAAAAGCCAAGAAAATGCGAAGACCCTAAGATCCCAATCTGACCTTTACTAAAGCCTTGTTCTAACCCTTTCAGTGCATCCAGTGGACCTACGCCACCTGATCAAAGCTGCGATAGGATTACGGAAAGGAAAAGAGCTGTCAGGGAAAGTATGAGCCTCATGTTTCAATTATCTGCCTGGCTTGTATTGGTGGCAAGTAGGTTTTGATAATAGCTAATTGTATTATATGACTGGGTCTATACTGCTTAAAGGACAGAGTGCATAGCCTCCAGCTTGGTGAGACATTTGCCAACTACAAAGGGGCTCACTACGACTGCGAATCCGGTCAAGTTGCCACATCTCATTAGGCCCTTGATGTCTTGCAGCAAGACGCCAGCGGCTCTCTACACCGGGTGCGCCACCATCTCCGGGGGTTAGCAATAGCGCAAGTGGAGGAGACATGCCCTCAGCTAGTCCTACCTCTGCTGCCAAGTGCAAGCGTCGCACTGGCGTAAGAGCTGGAATGCCTGGGAGATCAGCCACCACAAGAGGCACGACGCCGCTGCGCAACACCTCCTCGACCAGCCAAAGGATATCCTCTGCGCGCTTTGGGGTAATAAACGTTAATCGCCCAGGGTTAATGAAGGAAATTATCCCATCTGCATGCAGGTGATCTGTGCTCCATTCGGGTGAAATCCAAAAAATAGGGCCTTCCGTTTTTTTGGCTATTATCATTGCCAGGCTGCGGCGATTGGGGCCACAAGCCTCATGTACACGTCCCAAAGTTAAGTGGATGCCAGGCCACAGCTCAAGTGTTGATATGCGGGGAGGTTGCTTACGAAGCAAAAGATTTGAAGTAGGGTCAACCATCCTT
>JAVLEV010000043.1:3179-13817 GCA_031920365.1 Planktomarina sp.
TATGCGGGGAGGTTGCTTACGAAGCAAAAGATTTGAAGTAGGGTCAACCATCCTTATAGGCTAAACTGTTTCTCTTTTGTTCTCAACATATTTTTCGCCTTGCAGTAGATTACTGTTCAACTAACTTGTCTGTAATAAAGGGAAATAAAAATGAAACTAAATCAATTAGGCCGAACAGGTATTATGATCTCTGATCTGTGTTTAGGTACAATGACCTTTGGTACGCAGACCGCACAAGCGGATGCCTTTGCTCAGATGGATATGGCGCTGGACGCAGGAATTAATATATTTGATACCGCCGAAATGTATCCTGTTAATCCACTCACATTTGAAACTCAAGGCGACAGTGAAGAGATCGTTGGAAATTGGTTGCAAGCCAGTGGCAAGCGAGATCAAGTTGTGATTGCTACTAAACATTCTGGTGATGGCATTGCATATATTCGCGACGGAGCACCTATCACGCCTAGTTCTATTCCAAAGGCGATTGATGGAAGTTTGAAGCGTTTAAAAATCGATGTGATTGACCTCTACCAATTCCATTGGCCCAATAGGGGCTCTTACATGTTCCGAAAAAACTGGAACTATGATCCGTCCACGCAAAACAAAGCAGAAATTGTACAACATATTCAGGATTGCCTAGGCGCGTTAGCTTTGGAGGTCGAGCGAGGCAGAATTAGGGCCTTTGGTTTATCTAACGAAAGTGCATGGGGCACGGCGCAATGGGTGCGCGCAGCGGAGGAAGGGCACGGCCCCCGAGTAGCTTCAATCCAGAATGAATATTCGCTCATGTGCCGGTTGTATGACACGGATTTAGCAGAGCTTAGCGCCAACGAAGATGTGGGCCTTGTGGCATTCTCACCACTTGCCACGGGTCTTCTGACAGGAAAATACGCATCTGGGACTGTGCCAGACGGTAGTCGTATGAGTGTTTCAGCAGATCTTGGAGGCCGTAACACTGCGCGGTCGCATATGGCTGCTGCCGCTTATGTGGCAGTGGCACAAAAGCATGGGATAGATCCGGTTCATATGGCTTTAGCCTGGTGCGTTGGTCGCCCATTCATGGCGTCAGCAATTTTTGGGGCAACTGATGTCTCTCAGCTAGCGCATATTTTAAACGGCAAGGATTTGTCGCTGTCAGTGGAGGTTTTGGCGGATTTGAGTGCCACCCACAAAGACCATCCTATGCCATACTAGAGGCTCAATGTTGGCGACGTAGCGCAGTCACTGATTGCCCAAAGGCGTGTCGAAATGCTCGTGCAAAGCTGGCTTGTGAGTTGAACCCACAGGCCATTGCGATGTCTTGAACACTTTGGGCGCTATCAATGGCGAGCCGTCGGGCTTCCGACAAACGAAGATCTAAAAAGTAATTACCAGGCGCCCGCCCTGTGGCGGTTTTGAATTCCAGTTCCAGCTTACGTGTCGAAACCCCATTTGCGCGGGCTAAGGCTTCAATGGTGGGTGGGCTGTCGATAAGATTTTCCATCTGTTTCAAAATTCGAGCAATGTGAGGGTGCTTGCGGGCAATGCGGGTCGTTGCAATCATCTGTTGTGGGGCTTCGCCTCCGTGAATGGGGTCGTAAATAAACGCTGCGGCCACCCGTTCCGATATAGAGCGACCGTGGCGGCTTGTGATTAGATGCAACATAAGATCGATGCAGGGAGATGCGCCTCCAGTAGTGGCAAAAGGCTCGCTTATTGTATATCGATCAGGTACAAAATTGACATTGGAAAATCGTTGAGTGAAGGCCTCTGAATCTTCCCAGTGGCACGTCGCGCGGTGCCCGTCCAACAGTCCAGCTTGAGCCATCACCCAACTGCCACCATCTACACCCCAAATATGCATGCCACGAGCGACGCAGCGGCGCAGTGCTGCTGCGAGGTTTGGGGTACTTTGTTTTTCAAGATGAAATCCGGCAATGAGGATCAGTAAGTCGCCTGTGAAGTGGGTGATATCTTCAGTGTGCAGTATTATACCGGAGGTGAGGCTTACATCTTGCCCGCCTGGCGCCAAAAATTGCCATGAGAACAAATTTCTACCCGCGCGGCGATTACAAGCCCGCATTGGATCGACAGCGGCTGCCAATGACAAAATATTGCTGTCGTTTAAAACTAAAAGTCCTACATGCAGAGGGCCATCTGTATTTTTCCAAATGTTTTTTGCGGATTTCATCAAGAATTAAACGTATATCGGTAAATATGATTTTGCAATCGTTACAGACTGGTCTGAACTAACAGGAGATCACAATGCCCCTAGAAATGAACCGTGAAGTATTTATAACGTGTGCAGTAACTGGATCTGGTGCCACCCAAGATAAAAGCCCGCACGTGCCGCGCAGCCCCAAGCAAATCGCTGAGAGCGCCATTCTTGCCGCCCGATCTGGAGCCGCTGTGGTGCATTGCCATGTGCGCGATCCTGAGACTGGTGCGCCAAGCCGGGACTTGGAGATGTTTCGTGAAGTGACGGATCGTATTCGGGATGCAGAAGTGGATGTTGTGCTGAACCTTACCGCCGGTATGGGCGGTGATATGGTGTTTGGGGATATAGAAAAACCTCTACCGCCAATTGCTGGTACCGACATGGCAGGTGTCAGTGAGAGGGTTGCACATATTGAACAATGCCGGCCTGAAATCTGCACTTTAGACTGCGGCACAATGAATTTTGCCGAAGCAGATTACGTGATGACAAATACCCCTGGCACTCTGACTGCGATGGGCCGAATGATGACCGAACTGGGTGTGAAGCCCGAGATTGAAGCTTTTGATACCGGTCACCTTTGGTACGCAAAACAGTTAGTCAATAATGGTGTGCTCGAGCCAAATGCTTTGGTGCAATTGTGTATGGGGGTTCCTTGGGGCGCGCCAGATGATCTAAATACTTTGATGGCAATGGTTAATAATGTGCCAGATGGTTGGACTTTTAGTGCGTTTGGGCTTGGGCGGCATCAAATGCCGCTCGTGGCCGCATCTGTTTTGGCAGGTGGCAATGTCCGGGTTGGATTAGAGGACAATCTGATGCTGGATCGCGGTGTGTTGGCAGAAAACTACCAGCTAGTCGATCGTGCTGTTAGCATTATTGAGAACCTTGGTGCGAGAGTAGTTGGGCCCACTGAGGTTCGCAAAAAACTTAGCTTGGTTAAACGAGCGCCGGTTAGTCGGTAAAGCACTTGCTCCAGTTTCTGGCAGAGCAGGTATGAGATTTAGGATGGTGGGATAATTGAGATGACAAAGATTGCAGCGATTATTGGTGGCGGCGTGATTGGTGGTGGTTGGGCCGCGAGGTTCTTGCTCAACGGTTGGGATGTTCGGGTGTTTGATCCCGATCCGGAAGCGGAGCGCAAAATTAGCGAGGTGTTGCACAATGCGCGGCGCTCATTGCCGGGGCTCTATGAGGCCCCTTTACCTGACGAGGGCAATCTCAGCTTTCACTCGACCATGCCCGATGCGGTAGCTGGCGCAATTTGGATCCAAGAAAGTGTACCGGAGCAGTTAGCCTTAAAGCAAAAAGTTTATCAAAGCCTGCAGGCCCATTGTGATCTGACAGCAGTTTTGGGCTCGTCAACCTCTGGGTTCAAGCCCTCAGAATTACAAGCAGGGGCCTTGCGGCCCGAACAGATCATGGTGTGCCATCCGTTTAACCCCGTATACCTTCTCCCTTTGATCGAGGTGGTACCCACAGATAAAAGTGATTTTGTGATTGTGGAACGTGCAGAGGGACTTTTGCGGGATATGGGAATGTATCCTCTTAGATTGCGTAAAGAGATTGATGCGCATATTGCGGATCGATTTTTAGAAGCAGTTTGGCGTGAGGCTTTGTGGCTGATCAAAGATGGTATCGCCAGCACCGAGGAAATCGACAATGCCATCCGCTATGGCTTTGGCATCCGCTGGGCGCAGATGGGTTTATTTGAAACCTATAGGGTTGCAGGTGGTGAGGCGGGAATGCGGCATTTTATGGCGCAGTTTGGTCCAGCTTTGAAGTGGCCTTGGACCAAGCTTATGGACGTACCCGAGTTTACGGATGAACTGGTGGATATGATTTCTGATCAGTCTGATGCGCAATCTGGCATGCATTCGATCCGTGAACTGGAACGTATTCGTGACAACAATTTGGTAGGTATGATGCGGGCGCTTAAGGCCCAAGATTGGGGGGCAGGTGCGCTGCTTAAAAGTCAGGACCACCTACTAAATACTCGTGCAGCTATGTCGAGATCTGCGGAATCTCTAGATCTAACCCGTTTGACCGAGACCCTGCGCCGTGCCGTGCCCTTGGATTGGACTGATTACAATGGCCATATGAACGAAGCCCGCTATTTGCAGGCCTTTGGCGATGCTACAGATCGGTTTATGGAGATTGTTGGATGTGATGCGGACTACATCGCTGCGGGTAGTAGTTATTTTACCGCTGAGACCCACATCCGCCATATTGATGAGGTACATGCAGGTCACGTAATCAGCATTTATACCTATTGCGTGGAAGGGGCAGGTAAAAAGATGCACTTATTCCACCAGATGTTTGAGGGCGATCGGTTGCTGGCGACAGGCGAGCATATGCTGATCCACGTATCTTTGGAGACGCGCAAAGCAACTTTGCCCACTGAGAATGTTGCTGAGACCTTAGCGTTAATTTCGCTGGCACATGCTGCCTTGGAGCGCCCTGAGGGTCTGGGCCGCATGGTTGGTAGGAAATGAGCCGGGTCCTAATCACGGCGGGTGGTAATGGTATTGGCCGCGCTATGGGGCAGGCCTTTGACGCCGCTGGCTTTGATGTTTGGGTCACAGATGTTGATGCAGCATGTTTGTCTGAATGCCCTGCTCACTGGAGGAAAAGCAAAGTTGATGCCAGTAATGAAGCGCAAGTTTCTGCCTTGTTTTCTGACATTACTGGTCATTGGGGAGGTTTGGATGCGATATGCGCCAATGCCGGAATTGCAGGGCCGACTTCGGCAGTTGAGAATATAAAAATCGAGGACTGGCAAAGGTGTGTATCGGTTAATTTGGAAGGTGCGTTTTTGGTGGCGAAATATGGTGGGCCCATGCTGGAAGCATCTCAGGGCGCTATTGTTTTGACCTCATCCACGGCTGGGATTTATGGGTTTCCAAATAGGGCCCCGTATGCGGCAGCAAAATGGGGTATCATCGGATTGATGAAAACCTTGGCGATGGAATGGGGCCCCGCAGGCGTCCGGGCCAACGCAATTTGTCCTGGTGCGGTTGAAGGGCCCCGAATGCAGGGGGTGATGGAGCGTGAAGCTCACGCTAAGGGTACAAGCTATCAAAAGATCTATGATGGTTATGCCGGTGGCACTTCAATGCGCAGTTTGGTCACCGCAGAAGATGTTGCTAATATGGCGTTGTTCCTTTGCAGCAGTGGCGCGCGGTTAGTCTCGGGACAGGTGATTGCCGTTGATGGCCATACTGAAAACCCTGACCCTAAGGTTTAATATTTGTGGAATACTTGAGTTACTTTCGTGTATTTTGTTAATATTTTTTGGGATACAAAGATCCTGGACTGTACCCACTCTGGCCTCGTGATCGTTAGTGACTTAAGATTGAACAATGTTATGGATTCCAGTTACTCTGTTTGCCGCTTTCACCCAAACATTCCGCTTTATGTTTCAAAAACGGTTGCGCATCGACACACTATCGACTGGTGGGGCCACTTTTGCGCGTTTTTTATATGCCGCCCCATTGATTAGTTTGCTTGCGATAACTTATCCACTTGCGCGCGGATATAGTTTGCCAGTTGTTGACTGGAAATTTTGGGTATTCGCAGCGGCCGGTGGGTTTTGTCAAGTCAGCGCAACTATGTGTGTCGTCGCCCTGTTCCAACAACGCAATTTTACTGTTGGGATTACCTTCAAAAAAATAGAAGTGTTATTGGCTGTTGGCTTTGGATTACTTATTTTGGGCGAAGGAGTCAGTCTGATAGCGCTTGGTTCCATTTCAATTGGAGTTTTAGGGGTATTGGTGCTTTCCGATAGCCCACAAATAACAGGATCCCAAGGCCCTAGGTTTTTTAATAGGGCGACCGCTCTAGGGCTGTCTTGTGGTGTGTTGTTTGGCGCATGTGCGGTGTTTTATAGGGGTGCCACGTTGCACATCTGGGCGGCGGATGTT
The DNA here is from genome assembly GCA_031920365.1 of Planktomarina sp. Classification (GTDB taxonomy): domain Bacteria; phylum Pseudomonadota; class Alphaproteobacteria; order Rhodobacterales; family Rhodobacteraceae; genus Planktomarina. Next base: position 9,297 of record JAVLEV010000043.1, read on the forward strand.
TTTGCGAGGGCTAGTGTCACACTTATGGCGGCTATTTTGATGCAACTTATTGGCATGGTAGTATTTTTGACTTGGCGTGAACCTGGACAAATCAAAGCAGTGCTGCAGGCTTGGCGAGTTGCTATTTGGGTCGGGGTTTTATCTTTGTTTGGCTCGTTGGCCTGGTTTACGGCCTTTGCGCTGCAAAACGCTGCTTACGTGAAAGCGTTGGGTCAGGTAGAGATTCTTGCATCTTTTGCGATATCTTTTTTTGTATTTGGTGAAAAATTACGCCGCAGTGAAGTTTTAGGCATTTTGCTTTTAATCGCTTCGGTAGTTTTATTGCTCTTACTGCTTTGACCCATGCAATCTTAAAAACAAGCTCTCTTCATCCTGATTTTTAAAAAAGGGTACTGATGTGGGCGCTCCGATTACGCTTAGGCCTACCAACTCCCCTAAAACTACTGAAGTGATAAAGGGCAGGCTTAATGTGCCAACCTCACCTAATGGTACCCATTGCAGATGCGACAGTTCATCTGAGGCATTAGAGAAATCGTCAAGATTTCCAGACAACTGGTCCGCATTCATCAGAAAAAAACGCGCATCAAAACGACGCGTTTTTCCTGGGGGGGTAATCGCGCGGAAGAAAAAATACATATTTTCAGCCGAGGGGCGAAACCCAGCATTTGCAAATTCTGTCCAATCCTCAGGCGCGTCGCGCCAAGGCTCTGAAGACCCAAGAATGAGACCAGTCTCTTCCCAAAGTTCACGAATTGCAGCTACGGCTAAAGTCTCGGGAGCTGGGCCTGTACTGTCTTGTTGCAAGCGGGTGTGGCATTCTTGCGCTAAAGGCTGTGCTAACTGGATTGAGTTGTCTGCATCATCCACTGCACCGCCAGGAAACACAAACTTATTGGGCATAAATGCCGCTTTTGATCCACGTTGCCCCATCAGAACCCGCGGTCTGGTTTCAAAATCCCGAATAATAATAAGTGTCGATGCGGATCGAATTGGTATATCTTTCATCAACCAGACCTTAATCTGTTTTCTGAGTATTGCCAGAGGTATCACGACCAAACCCATTCAAACCACGCGCCCATTGAAAGGCCACAATACTGCCCTTAATCCGTGGTAAAAAATAAAGGCTTAAGACTACGCAGCTAGTTCCAAAACCAATGGCCATGATCCACGGCTCTGGCCTAAATTGCACAAATACTATGTGCAGGAGCGGTGCCAAAATGTGGCCCACGATAAGAATAGTAAGGTAGGCGGGACCGTCATCTGCGCGATGGTGGTACAAATCTTGGCCACAGCTTTGGCAGCTGTCATGCACCTTCAAGTATTTGTACAGCATTGCACTTTTGCCGCAGTTGGGGCAGCAACGGCGCCAGCCTCTGCGTAGGGCAGGTCTAAGTGGGCGATCTAATGACATTAAACGATCCTAATTTCGACTTATAATCTCTTGATATGTTTCAAATAGCACTGGGGCAAACTGCCACAATATTTTTACCCGAAGCAATAGAACGAACAGTTTGCCAGTTTATTGTGGTAGCAAGCAATCATGTTAGCTCTATAAAAATAGATCCAAATAAGTCGATTTTAAAAAGTTTTAGAATGAAGAAATAAGGAATTTTACTACTACCAACTTTAAGCGCTGGATACCTTCCTTGCATCTAGCGCTGGAGACACTTTAAGGTGAACTATTTAGATTGGTATTATGGCGGGCCAATGACACCTGAGATAGCACAAACTATGGCAGTGCAGGCGTTAGCCTGGCTGATTGGTGAAGATGATTTGAGGGACGTGTTCTTAGGCGCAAGCGGGGCCTCTGAGCAAGATCTACGCAATGGCGTTGGTGACCCTGTTTTCCTCGCTTCGTTGTTGGATTTTATTTGTATGGATGATGCATGGGTCATGCGTTTTTGCGATGAAAACGGGATCCCTAATTATATGGACCCTATGATGGCTAGGCAAGCTTTGCCTGGCGGTGAGCAGGTTAATTGGACATAATGAATATTCGTGCTGTTATTTTTGATAAAGACGGGACGCTGTTTGACTTCCAGAGTACGTGGGGAGCTTGGGCGGGTGATATCCTGTCTTTGATAGCCGGATTTGATGCTGCGTTGTTTCAAAAATTAGCGAGTGCGCTTCATTATGATGCTGTGGCGGGTAAGGTGCTGCCTGGCAGTTTGATTGTGGCGGGAACGCCTCGCGAAATAGCAACTGTCATTCAGGGTTTTAAACCTAAATGCAGCATATCGGAGATTTTAAGCCAATTAAATGAGCAGGCCGAAAAAGCACCCCAGGTTTTGGTGACCGATTTGCTAAGTCTGACCCAAGAATTAAGGTACCAAGGGCTGAAGCTTTGCGTGATGACTAATGATGCAGTGCGGGTAGCCCATGGACATTTGACTTCGGTGGGTGCGCTGGATTTCTTTGACCATGTGATTGGTAGCGATAGCGGTTATGGTGCCAAGCCAGACCCTGCGCCGCTATTGGCCTTAGCGGCAAAGATCGACGTGCCAGCTGAGGCTTGTTTAATGGTAGGCGACAGCACTCATGATTTAATAGCAGGCCATGCAGCTGGCATGCGTACAGTTGGGGTGTTGACTGGATTGGCTGTGCGTGAAGATCTTGAAGATTTGGCGGATTTGGTGTTGCCTGACGTGTCGCATCTTGCAGCCTGGATCTCAGCGCAAAATAGTTAAGCCAAGAGTAAGGCAGAAAATGGCGGAATTGGACCGCAAAACTTGTTTGTGCGGGGCATTCTAAGGAGACCAAAATGAGTCAAGGCCCAAGACGACGCAGCGGTGGTCGCGCTGGTAACACCCGCGGGAATAGAGGTGCTATTGAGCAAATGCCTTGGCGTATTGTAGAGAATACAGACCGCCCAATTGAGCCGCTTACTGATGAAGGTATTTTCGCTATCCACGAAGGTGCAATGGAGATTTTGGAAGACATTGGCATCGAGTTTCTTAATAAAGAGGCCCTCGCAATTTTTAAAGATGCTGGCTGTAAGGTGATCGATGAGAAGGTATATTTGGATCGACATTGGGTTATGGAAATGGTGGAAAAAGCACCTCCACAATTTACCATCACGCCTCGTAACCCCTCACACACCCTGACTGTTGGTGGTAACAAGATACTTTTTGGTAACGTTTCATCACCACCAAACTATTGGGACATTAAACTTGGCCGCAAGGTCACGGGGACTCGTGAGCAATGCCAGAATTTTTTCAAACTCAGCCAATACTTTAATTGTATACATTTTGTGGGTGGCTATCCGGTTGAGCCTGTGGATTTACACCCTTCTATCCGCCATCTTGAGGCTACCTATGACAAACTGACCCTTACAGATAAAGCTGCGCACACCTATTGCCTGGGGTCTGAGCGAGTTGAAGATACTATGGAAATGGTTCGAATTGCGGGCGGCATGTCTCATGAAGAGTTTGAATCAAAGCCGCATATGTACACCAATATCAATTCTACCAGTCCACTAAAGCATGACTGGCCGATGATTGACGGATGTTTGCGTCTTGCCCGTCGGGGGCAAGCTATTTTTGTGACGCCCTTTACCTTGGCGGGGGCGATGGCGCCTGTGACAATGGCCGGAGCTGTGGCGCAATCTATTGCAGAAGCACTTTGTGCTATTGCGCTATTCCAATATGTGCGGCCAGGAATTCCCTGCGTTATAGGTACCTTTACGTCGAATGTTGATATGAAAACAGGTGCTCCTGCGTTTGGGACGCCAGAATACATGCGGGCAACCCAAATGACAGGGCAGATGGGTCGTTTTTACAAGTTACCGATCCGTTCTTCGGGCGTATGTGCGGCAAATGTCCCTGATGGTCAGGCCATGTGGGAAACGTCCAATTCACTTTGGGCTGCCGTACAGTCAGGTACCAATGTTGTATACCATGCAGCTGGTTGGCTTGAGGGTGGGCTGATTGCTTCTCCGGAAAAATTTATAATGGATTGTGAGGTTCTGCAAATGATACAGCGGTATTTTGAGCCTATTATCACGCGTACTGACCCGGAAGATATTGCCCTAGATGCGATCCGTGAAGTAGGCTCGGCTGGACATTTCTTTGGGGTACAGCATACCCAAGACCGGTATGAACATGCATTCCATCAGCCTTTTATAAGTGATTGGCGTAATTATGAGGGCTGGGAGCTTGCCGGTGGTGTTTGGACTGCGGAACGGGCCCATCACAAGTACAAAGAGATCTTGGCTGACTATAAAAAGCCCCCGATGGATGCTGCAATCCATGAAGAACTACGCGATTTCGTGGACCGGCGCGTTTCTGAGGGCGGTGCGCCCACCGATTTCTAATCCTAGTCTATTTTATATGCTTAGCCGTTAAGTTTTTGATTACCTGTTTCAGGCGGGTGACCAGTAATGGCCGCCCGTCTGTTATCCTTAACCTCCCATTACCCGGGGTAACCACAACACTAATTGTGGGAAGGAAAATAATAGAATGAGCCCAATCAATTGTATAACCATGAACTGCATCATCCCAAGGTAAATGTCCTTCAAATCCC
>JAVLEV010000044.1:0-5819 GCA_031920365.1 Planktomarina sp.
CTTTTACCACACATGTTGTGGGTTTCGAGGTTCATTCTTCGATCCATTATCAAGGCGTTAGCGCCGTACACGAAGGCGCGCGCCTTATTCAGTGGGCTAATGAGCAGAACGAATTGAACCGTGCCGCAACGCCAGGCCCATTAGCTGCGATGTTTGATCCGCCTTACACAACATGGCATGTTGGCACGATTTCTGGTGGTACCGCCGAAAACATTACAGCTAAGAACTGCTATTTCAACATGGGGTATAGAGCAGTGCCCGGCGATGATCCCGTGAGGTTGAACCAGTTGTACTTCGACAAAGTAAATGATGTCAGGGCCGCTATGCAGGTCGTGCATCCTGAGGCTGACATTGTTCTGACCCCGCGATTTGCAGTACCACCGTTGAAGCCAGAAGAAGATGGTGTGGCTGAAGGATTGGTAAGGGCCGTTACTGGAGACAATGCCAGTCATGTGGTCAGCTATGGCACTGAGGCGGGACAATTTCAGGGCGCGGGGTATTCTGCAGTTGTTTGTGGGCCTGGTGATATTGCGCAAGCTCATCAGCCCAATGAGTTTATAAAGGTGGCCCAGTTCGAAGCTGGCCATCAATTTATGTGTGACTTGTTGGCTAAGTTGGTGTGATGGCGCTGCTAAAGCTGTGACGGCCCCGTTAATTAATTGATTACACCGTCGACAACTTGTCATCATGATAAAATGAGCTTGGATAAAGTTATTTAAATTTAAGGTAATAACATGCCGATTAAGAACCAATTTGCTGAAACTCATGCTGAAATTACTGGATGGCGTCGGCATTTGCATATGCACCCTGAGTTGGGGTTCGAAGTGCATAATACTGCTAAGTTTGTTGAGGAGCGGCTGCGCCAGTTTGGCATAACTGACATCATAACGGGTATTGGAAAGACAGGTGTTGTTGCTGTGATTAAGGGCCGTTCTGATACGTTAGGCCGTGTGGTTGGCCTGCGTGCTGACATGGATGCCTTGCCAATTCATGAGGCAACAGGTTTGGAATATGCCAGCATAGTAGCGGGTAAAATGCATGCCTGTGGGCATGATGGCCATACTGCAATGCTTTTGGGGGCGGCCCAATATTTGGCAGAGACCCGTAATTTTGATGGTACCGCAGTTATGATTTTTCAACCTGCGGAAGAAGGCGGAGGGGGGGGGCTTGAGATGTGCAAAGACGGCCTGATGGAACGTTGGGGTATTCAAGAGGTTTATGGCATGCACAACATGCCTGACTTCCCTGTTGGAGAATTTGCAATTCGGTCTGGTGCTTTGTTGGCTGCTGCGGATGAGTTTTTTTTAACAATCACTGGTCGTGGTGGTCACGCCGCTGCTCCTCACGAGGCTATAGATCCGAACGTTGCTGCGGCTCATGTGATCTTGGCTCTGCAATCTGTTGCTTCACGCGTCGTTGACCCGCTAGGGCAGGTTGTTGTGTCAGTCTGTGGATTGCATTCAGATACTGAGGCGCACAATGTTATTCCACAGGTCGTATGGATGCGCGGGACTGTGCGCACGCTAGATCCAGCGGTGAGGGATATGGTTGAGATGAAGGTCAAGCAATTGGTGAGCATGACCGCACAAGCCCACGATTGCATTGCTGAAGTAAACTACGAACGTGGCTATCCTGTAACTGTAAATACAGCCGCTAACACGGATTATGCGGCTGATGCTGCATTGGCTGTGGCTGGAAGTGTTGATACAAACACGCCACCGATTATGGCTGCTGAGGATTTTTCTTATATGCTAGAAGAACGTCCTGGCGCCTATATTATGATTGGCAATGGTGATGGTGCGACGGTTCATCATCCTGAGTATAATTTTAACGATAATGCCATTCCTGCCGGGTGTAGTTGGTACGCAGAAATGGTTGAGCGCAGGATGCCAGTATGATGTGTGACCCTTGTCAGTTGTATAACTCTATCGTGGGACCTGGCAGTTTAGGGTAGAGAGTATTTTAAAATAGGAAAATAAATAATGCCTGTAAAAAACAGATTTGCCGAATTACACAATGATATTACAGCATGGCGTCGTGATATCCATCAAAATCCAGAGATTTTATTTGAGACGCATCGCACGAGTGCCTTGGTGGCTGAAAAGTTGCGTGAGTTTGGTTGTGATGAAGTTGTCGAGGGCATTGGGCGCACTGGTGTTGTCGGAGTGATTAAAGGCGCAGCCACTGGCTCGGGGAAAGTGGTTGGCTTACGCGCAGATATGGATGCGCTGCCTATTCATGAGCAAACAGGGCTTGAGTATGCTTCGAAAACTGATGGTGCGATGCATGCGTGTGGGCATGATGGGCATACCGCAATGTTATTGGGCGCTGCTAAGTATTTGTCAGAGACCCGTAATTTTGATGGAACTGCAGTCGTAATTTTTCAACCTGCTGAAGAAGGTGGCGGTGGCGGTAAAGAAATGTGTGACGACGGCCTGATGGCGCGCTGGAATATCCAAGAAGTATACGGCATGCACAATTGGCCCGGCATGCCAGTAGGTAGTTTCGCTATACGTGCAGGTGCTTTTTTCGCCGCTACTGATCAATTTGATATTAAGCTTGAAGGGCTTGGCGGTCATGCAGCTAAACCGCACGAAACAATTGATACAACGGTAATGGCTAGTCATTTAGTTTTAGCGTTTCAGACCATTGCCAGTCGTAATGCCGATCCTATTGATCAAATTGTCGTATCAGTCACATCTTTCGAGACATCGTCAAAAGCTTACAATGTAATCCCACAAGGCGTACATTTGAAAGGAACAGTGCGCACGATGTCTACAGAAATGCGTGCTTTGGCTGAAAAACGTATAATGGCCATTTGTGAAGGGACAGCTGTCACGTTTGGCGGTAAAGCAAACGTGACATACCACCGTGGCTATCCCGTAATGGTAAATCATGAGGAACAAACAGAATTTGCAGCTAGTGTTGCTCGATCTGTATCTGGTTCCTGCGGAGAGGCTGCATTAGTGATGGGCGGCGAAGATTTCGCCTATTTGCTCGAAGAACGCCCTGGTGCCTATATTCTGGTAGGTAATGGCGACACGGCCATGGTGCACCATCCAATGTATAATTTCGATGATAGTGTTATACCTGTGGGCTGTAGTTGGTGGTCTGAGATTATCGAGCAACGCATGCCTGCGGTAATATGATCTGTTAAAGTTGTATTTATGGCCAGGAAGAAAGTCTTCTTTGTGGCCGTTTTACATTTAGGCCCCTGATATAGATTAGCCGCCGTACATGCTTTCAGCTCATTATGGGTTACTTAAGTACATTTAAGTGGCCTTCCCCTGCCGTGCAATCGTTCTAAAATTCGAACCGCGACTAACTTACTAATTACTCTCGTAATTTTGTACTGATTTTGTGTTTGTTTTATTTGCTGGGCTTGTCATTCCGTAACAAAGGGTGGATGTGACTAAAAAATTCTAAAGCTCCAAAGGAATAGTTGATGACATCAATTGTGTCTGTCCAAAATGTGCAGAAAACTTATGCCGATGGCTTTGAAGCACTTAAAGATGTTAACCTTGAGATTAAAAAAGGTGAAATTATAGCTCTTTTGGGTCCTAATGGAGCCGGAAAGACTACCCTAATTTCAACTATTTGTGGAATTTCTAGTCTGACAGCTGGCAAAATTGATGTAGATGGCATGGATATCAACCGCGACTACCGCAAAGTGCGAGCACTGATTGGACTAGTGCCACAGGAGATTGCACTAGAGCCCTTTGAGACTGTTATCAATTCTGTAAAGTTTTCACGTGGCTTATTTGGAAAGAAAAAAAATAATGCCTATTTAGATGATATCCTAAAAACACTGTCGCTGTTTGATAAGAAAAATGCAAAGGTTATGACGCTGTCTGGTGGTATGAAGCGCAGGGTATTAATAGCTAAAGCTTTGGCGCATGAGCCTCGGGTATTATTTTTGGATGAGCCTACGGCGGGTGTAGATGTTGAGCTGCGTAAAGATATGTGGAGTACCGTGGCAAAGCTCAAAAAGCAGGGTGTGACCATTATCTTGACCACCCACTACATTGAAGAGGCTGAGGCGATTGCTGACCGAATTGCGGTAATTGATGGTGGTGAAATCTTACTTGTTGAAGATAAGATTGCGTTAATAGCGCGAATGGGTAAGAAAAAAATTCGGATCGATTTAGTTGAAGCTTTAACAGAGGTTCCTGTACAGCTTGCAAGCTATGCCTTGGACTTGGCCGCAGACGGTATGGCTCTGACATACACCTATGACATAAATTCTGAGCGCACTGGTATCACGGGCCTTTTGAACAATCTGCAAGCTGCTGGGCTACAAATGCGTGATGTGCAAACACAACAATCCAGCCTTGAAGATATTTTTGTAGGCTTGGTCCAGGAGGGTGCAAAATGAATTTCCAGGCTGTGAGAGCAATTTATACATTTGAGATGGCAAGATTTTTTCGAACCCTTAAGCAATCGTTTCTGTCCCCCGTTTTGTCGACTACCCTGTATTTCGTGGTGTTTGGAACTGCGATTGGTAGTCGGATGGAATCAGTTGATGGAGTCGAATACGGAGCATTTATTGTGCCTGGCCTTATAATGCTGTCGGTGATGACACAATCGATCTCAAATGCGAGTTTTGGTATATATTTCCCTAAATTTATTGGCACGATTTATGAACTGCTGTCTGCTCCCATTAATTTTTTAGAGATAGTTGTAGGCTATGTTGGGGCGGCAGCAACCAAGAGCCTGTTTATCGGCTTAGTTATTCTGGCCACAGCCTATCTGTTTGTGGATCTTGATATCCAACATCCAATAGCAATGATGTGTTTTTTAGTTTTGACTTGTTTATCTTTTTCACTTTTGGGTTTTATCATTGGAATTTGGGCTGGAAACTTTGAACAGCTTAATCTGGTTCCGATGCTGGTTGTGACACCATTGGTATTCTTGGGTGGGTCGTTCTATTCGATTACGATGCTGCCACCAATTTGGCAAACCGTGACTATGTTTAATCCGGTAGTTTATCTAATATCTGGGTTTAGGTGGGCCTTTTTTGGCCAGGCAGATGTGGCAATTGGCGTGAGCCTTGGGGCGATTAGCCTTTTTACTTTAGCCTGTTTGACTTTTATTTGGTGGATTTTCAAAACCGGTTGGCGCATTCGTAGCTAATTTCATAGTCCCCGCCTTGTTCTGGGGCGAGGTGTGTCTTATGTCCACATCATGAAACTTAAAAATCCTTTCCGACGAGACCGAAAAACAGTGGCAGTTGTGCGCTTGAATGGCATTATTGCAACTGGCCGTGGTTTGAATGATGCTGGGCTTGCCCCATTGTTTAAAAAGGCTTTCGCCAAAAAACCAAATGCCGTTGCATTGGTCATCAACTCTCCGGGTGGTAGCCCTGTTCAGTCTTCTTTGATTGGTGCTCGTATCCGCAGATTAGCTTTAGAAAGCGAAGTTCCAGTCTATGCCTTTGTTGAAGATATTGCTGCATCTGGTGGTTATTGGTTGGCGGCGAGCGCTGATGAGATCTATGTTGACGCTTCTTCTATTTTAGGCTCCATTGGCGTCGTTTCGGCAGGGTTTGGTTTGGATCAATTAATCAGTAAATATGGGATCGAACGTCGAGTACACACCGCCGGTACGTCGAAGTCGATGCTTGATCCCTTCCAACCGCAAAAGGATGAGGATGTGGTGCGCCTCAAGAGTCTGTTGGACGGTATTCACCAGACTTTTAAAGACCACATCACAGCGCGCCGTGGGCCTAAGCTGGCTGATCGTGATTTGTTCACTGGAGAAATTTGGGTTGGACAAAAAGGTATTGAAGACGGTTTGGCCGATGGGATAGGCCACTTGGT
>JAVLEV010000044.1:5919-13667 GCA_031920365.1 Planktomarina sp.
CAAACTCGACTGCGGAATGCAAAATGTCCTAAATGTGGACGTTATAGAATGGGTAAAGGCCCGTGTTCTTGTGGCCACATTAGCCAATATAAAAACTAAAGCATGCCTTGGATCTTTGTAGCGCTTGGGCTTCTAACATTATTATTGGCAGGTGATTTTCTTGTAAAAGGGGCTGTCAATTTAGCTCTTCGCCTCGGCATATCCGCGCTTGTGGTGAGCCTGACCGTGGTTGCCTTTGGTACTTCAGCGCCCGAACTTTTAATTGTATTATCTGCGATGGCAAATAATGCTCCTGGATTAGCACTTGGAAATATTATTGGCTCAAATACAGCGAATATTTTGCTAGTCTTAGGTTTGCCTGCTATGGTTGCGGGACTTTTTACTACTAATCTCGATACTAAAAAATCTTTTGTCCTAATGGTTTTTGCGTCAGTACTATTTATTGTGTTAGCTTTTATAGGGCCGTTTATTTGGTGGCATGGCGCGCTGCTACTTGTGGCCTTGACGGTAATTTTTCTGGATCAAGCGATGCAAGCCCACCGTGGGAGAAGGGCTAATGAGGCAGTAGCTGGAGCTGCTAAAAATGTAGAAGATATTAATCTATCCATGGCTGGATGGAAGATTTCCCTTTATATATTATTTGGGTTGGTGGGTTTGCCCGTTGGTGCGAAGGTATTGGTTGTAAATGCAGAAATTATTGCACAAGATTTTGGTATGTCAGAAACAGCCATTGGGCTGACGTTGATAGCGGTTGGTACCTCGTTGCCTGAGCTTGCTACAACCACTATCGCGGCTATCCGGCGTCAAGCTGATGTCGCTCTTGGCAATGTGATTGGATCAAACATGATCAATCTTCTTGCTATCATAGGAATTGCGTCTTTGGTTGGGCCAATCCCAGTGGCCGAAGAGTTTTTAACATTTGATTTGTGGGTTATGTTGGCAGCTTCGTTTTTGCTAATCCCATTTGTATTTTTTAGGCAAAATATAACGCGGATTTGGGGCTTAGTCTTGACCCTGCTGTATATGGCATATTTGTTATTAGTATTGTTATGAGGAGATATTATATGCGTGCTCTTGTTACGGGTGGTGCCATTCGGTTGGGCCGTGAGATTGCCTTATATCTTGCCCAGGAGGGCTACGACGTTGCCGTCCATTACGCTGGCTCAGCTGAGGCTGCGCATGATGCCGTGGGTGAGATACGAAATATGGGTCGCCTATCTTTAGCGCTGCAGGCCGATTTGCTTGAGGATGTAGGATCGCAACCCTTGATTGAGCGTGCAGCGGAGGGCTTAGGTGGGAGCTTGACCTTGCTTGTAAATAACGCATCAATTTTTGAACATGACACTATTGAGACCGCTACGCGTTTAAGCTGGGATAGGCATATGGAAAGCAACTTGCGAGCCCCTTTTGTGCTTACCCAAGAATTTGCAAAACAGGCGCCAAAGGCCAAGCTTGATAATATGGGTGAACCGATAGCTCAGGCGCTTGTGGTTAACATGCTTGACCAAAGAGTGCGCAAACTCACACCTGATTTTATGAGTTATACACTTGCAAAAATGGGTCTCTGGGCTCTTACGCAAACTGCGGCTCGTGCGCTGACGCCTGACATTCGGGTGAATGCTATTGGGCCCGGGCCTACTATACAGGGTGCGCGCCAATCCTCGCAACATTTTACTAAGCAACGAGCGGCCACTGTGCTAGGGAGAGGCTCAAACCCTGGTGATATCACTGCAGCATTGGGATATTTGATTAATGCGCCAGCAGTAACAGGACAACTTTTGTGTGTTGACGGTGGCCAGCATTTGGGGTGGCAAACGCCTGATGTTTTGGGACTTGATTAATAATTGCAATTATTAGTTGTACACTTCAGTGCAATTCAATCAAAGCATATTTATAAAAAACAAATAAATTCAAATAGTTGTAGCTTTAATAATATATTATTGCTATAAATCAATAGCTTATAAAAATGACTATTTTTTGTGCAAATTGATGATTAGTCCATAAAATAAAGAGTATTTGCAGTTTTTTAGAATTTACCCTCAGAGTTATCCACAGGAACTGGGGATGGGATAAGTGTTGCAGCGCGTTCTATTTCGGTGCAGCTATAATAAGAATCTACTGGGTATAAATAACGCCATGACTGAACCAAAACTGCCCCTAATTAGCTATGCACTTATTGCGGATTATTTGACGCGCCTTGATGGATCTCCGGGCGTGTATCGTATGCTAGATGTGGAAAGTAGGGTTCTTTATGTAGGCAAAGCTCGCAGTTTAAAAAACCGTGTTGCGAGCTACGCAAGACCTCAAGGACATTCGGCTCGGATCAGTCGTATGATCAGCGAGACTGCGCGTATGATGTTTCTGACGACTAAGACTGAAACTGAAGCCCTGCTTCTTGAGCAAAACCTAATTAAGCAATTAAAGCCAAAATATAATGTATTGTTGCGGGATGATAAGTCATTTCCAAATATATTGGTGAGCCATGAGCATGGGTTTCCGCAGATTAAAAAGCACCGTGGCGCAAAGACGGAAAAGGGTAACTATTATGGACCATTTGCTAGTGCCGGAGCAGTCAACCGTACCTTGAACCAATTGCAGAGATTTTTTCTTTTGCGTGATTGCTCTGATAGTCAATTCGAATCACGCAGCCGACCTTGTCTGCAATATCAAATTAAGCGCTGTTGTGCTCCCTGCGTGGGCTATGTCAAAGCTGATGAATACTCGACGCTAGTTCGTGATGCAGAGCGGTTCTTGGGAGGGAAATCTACTCATATCCAGGCAGAATTAGCACAGGATATGCAGATAGCTTCTCAAAACATGGAGTTCGAGCGCGCTGCGGCTTTGCGCGACCGTATTAAAGCTATGACCCAAGTCCAATCGTCACAGGGCATTAATCCACAGGGCGTGCCAGAGGCTGATGTGATTGCACTCCATATGGAGGCAGGGCAAGCCTGCGTTCAAGTATTTTTTATCCGTGGCAATCAAAACTGGGGTAACCGAGACTATTACCCTCGTGTTGTGGGGGATGTGTCGACCTCTGAAGTGATGCAGGCCTTTGTAGGTCAGTTTTATTCAGACCGTGAGCCACCTCGCATAGTGCTGCTTTCTGATGCTATTGAGGACCCAGATTTGATGGCTGATGCCCTGACTGGTAGGCTTGGACGTAAAGTTGAGATCGCCGTGCCGTTGCGTGGAGAAAAGCTGGAACTGATAGCAGGGGCTAAACGGAACGCCCGTGAGAGCCTAGCACGACGCATGTCAGAATCGGCCTCGCAAATTAAACTATTAAAGGGACTAGCTGAGGCTTTTGATCTGCCTGAACCTCCACGCCGGATTGAGGTGTATGACAACAGTCATATTCAAGGGACCAATGCCGTTGGTGGTATGATCGTGTCAGGTCCTGAGGGTATGATTAAATCACAATATCGGAAGTTTAACATTAAGGGTAATGACATAACGCCTGGTGATGATTTTGGCATGATGAAAGAGGTGCTGGGACGCCGCTTCAAACGCCTTTTAAAGGAAGATCCAGAACGCAAATCAGAGGCTTGGCCAGATTTACTTTTGATTGATGGAGGCGCAGGACATGTAAGCGCTGTACGAGATATCATGCATGAATGGGGAGTTGGAGATATTGCAATGATTGGCGTTGCGAAGGGCATTGACCGTGATGCTGGTAAAGAAGAGTTTTATCGCACGGGTAAGCCTGTTATGGCCCTACGCCACAATGATCCCGTACTTTATTTTGTACAACGTCTTCGTGATGAAGCACACCGTTTTGCCATTGGAGCACACCGCGCGAAACGCGCAAAAGCCAATATGAAAAATCCTTTGGATGATATCGATGGCATAGGTCCAAAACGCAAAAAGGCTTTACTTTCCCATTTTGGTTCAGCAAAATCTGTCACACGTGCTAACCTTCTTGATTTGAAAGCTGTTGAAGGTGTTTCAGATGCAATGGCAGAGGCAATTTATAGTTACTTCCAGCCCTAGCTAAGGATACTCTTTGAATTTTTTTAATTTATAAATAGGTGCCGTCAAAAATTTCTTGATAAGGGTGGCATGCCATTATGAACCCGGTTAGGTTTACCCCATGTGGACGCTACCTAATATTCTTACAATTTTCAGATTGATCGCGGCACCAATGGTTGCTGTGATGTTTTTATATTTCACCCGTCCTTATGCAGATTGGGCAGCGCTAATCTTATTTTTGGGTGCGGCCCTAACCGACTGGCTAGATGGGTTTTTGGCAAGGGCTTTAAAACAAGAAAGCAAACTTGGCACAATGTTGGACCCGATTGCTGATAAAGCGATGGTATTAATTGCTTTGGTGGTTCTGGCCAGTGTTTTTGGCCTTGATGCTTTAATTCTGCTGCCAGCCGCTTTAATAGTATTCAGGGAAGTTTTTGTCTCTGGTCTGAGAGAGTTTTTGGGTGACGTAGCGGGAACTTTAAAAGTTACTAAAATGGCTAAGTGGAAAACCACTGTGCAAATGATTGCGATTGCCTTGCTTTTTGCCGTAGGTATTTTTAAGCATTATCTTGTGTTAGGGACTCCTGGACTGGTTCACCAAAGTGTGACTGGAATTATTTCGTCTGCAAGTGCAGGCTCTAGTTATTTGGCGTTTTATTATAATGGTATGTATTTAACTTGGTATAGTGGAGTTATATTATTATGGATCGCGGCGGCTCTCACAGTGGCCACTGGCGCAGACTATTTTCGAAAAGCACTACCACATTTGCGAGATTAATAGCTATGAAACTTAATATTTTATATTTTTCTTGGGTACGCGAACGAGTGGGACACAGCCAAGAAACGGTTCGAACAGACGCTACGACGGTTGCAGATCTTATTGTTGAATTATCGAAACGTGACCAAGGTTATGCAGCCGCTTTCATAGATATGTCAGCAATATGCGTTGCTGTTGACCAAGAGCTCAGTGAGCTTACAACACCTTTAACAGACGCAAGTGAAGTGGCATTCTTTCCGCCCATGACTGGAGGCTGATATGAAAGCTAGGGTTCAGGAAGCCGCATTTGATTTTTCAATAGAAGTCTTGGCATTTCAGGCTGAGATCAAAAGCTCAGGAGCTATAGTAACTTTTTCGGGCATTGTAAGAGATGATAGTGGCAGTCTAGATCATATGTTCATTGAACATTACCCAGCCATGACGAAAATCGCTTTGCAAAAAATTGTGGCTGATGCGATTGACAGGTTTGGTCTCGAAGATGCTCTAGTCATCCATCGCTATGGTGCTTTGACTACTGGTGAAGCTATCATGATGGTTGCCACAGCGGCGGCCCATCGAAAGGATGCTTTTGCAGGAGCAGACTATCTGATGGACTACCTGAAATCGCGGGCACCATTTTGGAAAAAAGAAATTTCCAAAAACCATATAGCATGGGTGCAATCAAAAGCCCAAGATGAAGCAGCGCTCGTGGCATGGTCGCTAGAACCCAAGGCTTAAATTAACCAGTAGATTGTTGTTTTTCAATATAGGTGCGAAGTTCTTCAGCCTCGGTCCTAGCGACCCGTAAGCCTTCCATAGCAGCACGTAATTCCGCTTCTGTTTGTGATAGTTGGTTGCTCATCTCAGATTCGCGTTTCTCGATATAAGTAATAGCTTGGTCGCGCATGTCTTCGGCTTCGTACAAAGACTGAGCCAATTTATCCAAGGCGCTAACGTCAGATTGGCTCACACGAGTAAAACGATTGAACAACCAATTAGCGAACCAGCCGAGGCAAAAAGTAACAAACAGTATGACCGTCGTGGTTAAGATGAACTCAGTTCTGTTCATTGCTGGTCTCCTCAGCTGTGGTAGATAATTTTGACTTTAAAGTGGCTGCAGAAGGCACGAGGTGAAATTCTATTCGCCGGTTGGCTTCTCTGCCAGATTCGGTTGCGTTGTCTGCGATTGGGTTTGTCTCTCCATATCCTAGCGATGACAAAGTCTTCAGCTTTACCCGAGCTGATCGTAGTGCGTTCAAAACCGCATCGGCTCGACTTTGGCTGAGATTTAAGTTCATCTCTTCACGTCCCTGGCTGTCTGTGTGGCCACTAATCTCAATTGGTGCTTCAAGACATCGGCTAAAAACTTCTGCTATAGCATCAATCGTTTTTTGACTGTTATCATCTAGTGTGCTTGAGCCTGGTTCGAAGGTAATCTTATTATTTTTAACCAAAGTGGTTATTTCAGCAACACATTTTGAGCCGGATTGCATACGCGCCAAAGGGTCAAGTGCTTCAACATAGGTAACATCCAATTGAAAGTCAGTGGCATTGCCAATTCGGTCTAAAAGAATTTGGGAAATCTGTATTTTTGATGCCTTATTACCAGTTTGGCCGGATACAGATATGGATGAGGGTCCCACATTCACAATACCAGAGTTTAGTTCGCCAAGTGCTGCAAGGCTGGCCATAGTTCGCACTAACCAACCATTGGGCAAATCTTCCCTAAGCTTGGTGGATAAAAATACCCCTTCAGTTCCAAATATTGCATAGGCGAATGTTTCTAGCGTCCGGCTGGACCTTGCGTCACTTACATGGCCACGGATTTGAACCTGTCCTTCGGGTGACAGTGTAGCGATCATTTCGGGCGGTGCTTTGTGACCATCGATATCCACAACTTCAACCAGAAGAACTTTTTTTAGTGCGAAAACAGCAGGTAAATCCGCGCTCAACTGGCTAGTGATCCTGTCGAACATCTTGGTATCGGTACCTTCTTTTGCTGTTAGGGTTATATCCGCATCGCTCAAGGTTACCGAACCACCGCCAAGTTTAGCCAGGGCAGTGATGGAAAGTGCTGCCGCTTCTCCCCACATTGGGGACGGTACGCCTAAGCCTTGGCGGCAGGTAGCGTTATTTTGCAGGCCAGCTGCTTTCGCGGCGGTCAATATGTGTTTGGCAGATTTTAATGAATCTGCTGAGCAAGCATCGAATAAGGCGCCGTCACTAGTGATGCGAAATCGCAGTGTAAACGGAGTTATGACTGGACGTGGAGCGCTGATAGAAATGTCAGATTTGATATTGGCCGGCGTACGGCGTGCTAACTCTTCCAGCAGCTTGGACTTCTGTTCTGCGGAATCTCCGTTGGCTTCTATTTTGACACGATCCTCGCCCACTGATATTTTGGAGCGATCCAGGCGTTCCAAAGCTAAAAGCGCGTAAGAAATTGCTGAAGACCAAGTGTCAGGTTCTGGATGATCGGCTGTTTCCATAAAGTCGGCAACGAGTAAGTCACCGGCGATGCGCGAAATACGATTGCGAAAGTTAGCATTATCGGCTGATGCAGGAATCAATCCAATCAGTGAAATGCTGGTATCATTACGCAGTATTTCAACTGAGAATTTCGGTGGAATGGGCGGGCGCTGGTCTTGGATTATAAAGTTATCGATCACTCGGGCAGCTTCCACTTTCATGCCCGCGGCTGCCAGCGCTTTAAAACGCGCAGCTTCAGATGGTGCTTCACCCTCCAAAATTACTTGTAAACCATAGGTTTGTACACTTGCCCAAAAATACCCTTCTATATGAAGTTGCTTTTCAACGGCGGTTTTAGAAATATTCTCAATCCAAGAAACAGTTATACCAGCGGCAAAATACGAAATTAAACCTGCAAGTACGAACGCAGTTGCGGATACCAAAACCGAGATAAATTTCATTTATTTTCCTTAAGTCCCATAGTCATTCTAAAGCGGGACTGGTTCGGGATCAATCACAGCATTGCAGCTATGGCGAAAAACAGCACAGG
>JAVLEV010000045.1:0-13642 GCA_031920365.1 Planktomarina sp.
AAGGCTGAGTGTTGCAACCGCCAATAAAAATGGTGTGAGCTTAATCAGCATCTAAATTTTAACTCCCAGAAGGTAGTCCAGCGGTTGGCCTAATTGTTACTTACACGTTAGAACATAATAAATCTGACCAATTAGGGCAACGGCTTTTCGCATTTACTATCGGATTGGGCTTTTTCTCCGGCTAATGTCTGATAGATAAGAAAATAAGTTTGTTAAGATCGAGCAAGTAGATGACGCAAAAATTTCAATTAACCATGGCGCAGCTAAACGCAACTGTTGGCAATATTTCTGGCAATTGTGCTCAGGCGTTGAAGGCTTGGAATACTGCTAAAGACGCATGTTCAGATATGGTCATGCTGCCAGAGATGTTTGTGACAGGTTATCAGATACAGGATTTAGTCATGAAACCTGCTTTCGCCCGTGATGCGATGGCTCAGATTGATGCTTTGGCAGTTGCATGTGCAGAGGGGCCTGCCATGGGTATTGGGGCGCCATTTCTAGACAAAACGGGTCTCTATAATGCTTATTATGTTTTAGCTGCCGGTACGGTCCAGACAATTGTTAAAAAACATATTCTCCCAAATGCAGACGTATTTGACGAGGTACGACTTTATGATAATGCAGATATTTCTGGACCTTACCGAATTGGCGAGTTGTGCATTGGCACGCCAATTTGTGAAGATGCCTGGCACCCTGATGTGTCAGAGGCATTGGTGGAAACAGGTGCAGAAGTTTTGTTTGTCCCTAATGGGTCACCTTATGCCCGCGGTAAAATGGACGTTCGTATAGCCCATATGGTGGCTCGTGTTGTCGAAACTGGCCTGCCGCTGGTTTATGTGAACATGGTCGGGGGACAAGATGATCAGGTATTTGACGGTGGGTCTTTTGTGTTGAACCCTGGTGGCGCCATGGTGCTGTCACTGCCTATGTTTGAAACATGTATTAAGCATGTAGAATTCGAACATACTGAAAATGGTTGGTTAGCCTTACCAGGAACCTGTGCACATTGGGCAAGTTCGAAAGAGCAAGACTATCACGCCATGGTGTTGTCGCTACGAGATTATGTGCGAAAAACGGGTTTTTCGTCGGTAATTTTGGGCCTGTCTGGTGGCATTGACTCCGCAATCGTGGCTACAATTGCAGCAGATGCACTGGGTGCGGAGCAGGTACATTGTGTTATGTTGCCATCAGAATATACCAGCAAAGCTTCATTAGATGATGCCGCGGCTGTTGCCGATGCTTTGGGTGCACCTTTGCAAACTTTGCCGATAACTGGGCCGTTTGCCGCAGTTACTGAAGCTTTAGCCCCAATATTTGCGGGTAAGCCGGCGGACTTGACTGAGGAAAATATCCAATCACGCCTGCGTGGGCTGTTGCTGATGGCTATGTCCAACAAACTCGGGCATATGCTGCTCACCACTGGAAATAAATCAGAAGTGGCCGTTGGATATTCTACAATATATGGTGATATGGCTGGTGGGTACAATCCCATCAAAGACCTTTATAAGACGGATGTTTACGATATATGTCGCTGGCGGAATACGCAACACCGTGATTGGATGTTGGGCCCTGCTGGCGAAGTTATTGATCCGCGCATAATCGATAAGCCGCCTAGTGCTGAGCTGCGCGATGATCAAAAAGATGAGGACAGCCTTCCACCTTATGATATTTTAGATGGTATTTTAACGATGTTGGTGGATAAAGATGCCTCTGTTGCTGAGTGTGTGGCAGCAGGGTTTGATAGCCAAACTGTAACGAAAATTGAGCATTTGATTTATATTAGTGAGTATAAACGGTTTCAATCTGCGCCGGGTACCCGCTTGTCTGAGCGCGCATTTTGGCTGGACCGTCGTTATCCTATTGCTAACCAGTGGCGCGATAAAAGCTGAATAACCTCGATCTGTGGCTATAATCTGGACATTTTTTATGCTCTGTGCATACACACGGCTAAACAGGAGATCCCAATGACCACTACTCGCTTTGCGCCCTCGCCTACTGGCTACTTGCATATCGGCAATCTACGCACTGCGCTGTTCAACTTTCTGATTGCGCGGCAGGCGGGTGGAGAATTTATACTGCGGATTGACGATACCGACCCTGAGCGCTCGAAACCGGAGTACGTGGACGGCATTAAGCGAGATTTAGAATGGTTGGGACTGTATTGGGACCGTGTTGAGCATCAATCATCCCGCTTTGAGCGTTATGCCCAGGTGGCTGATCAGCTGCGTGATAAGGGTTTGCTCTACGAGTGTTTTGAAACGCCTTTAGAATTAGACCTAAAGCGAAAGAAACAACTCAACATGGGCAAGCCGCCGGTTTATGATCGTGCGGCGTTGGCATTATCCAACCTGGAGAGTGAAGCTTTGAGGGCAGACCGGACTGGGCATTGGAGGTTTATGCTGGACAGATCGCGAATTGAGTGGGCAGATGGAATTCTGGGTGACTTATCCATCGACGCAGCCTCAGTCAGTGATCCAGTATTGATCCGCGGGGATGGCCAAGTTTTATACACTTTAGCCTCGGTTTGTGATGACACAGACATGGGTGTCACTCACGTAGTACGGGGGTCGGATCATGTAACTAATACGGCTACACAAATACAAATGATCTGCGCTATCGATGGTGTTGTACCCAGCTTTTCTCATCACTCATTGCTTACTGGGCCAAAGGGTGAGGGACTGTCAAAACGTCTTGGTTCGCTGGCCCTGCGCGACATGCGTGACGCCGGTATTCAACCTATGGCGCTTCTAAGTTATTTGGCCCGTCTTGGGTCATCCGATCCAGTTGAACTGCGTGGTTCAATAGAAGAGATAATAGAGGGTTTTCATTTAAACAAATTTGGCTCTGCTCCAACAAAATTTGATGAAGTAGACCTGATCCCGATTACTGCAAAATACCTGCAAGGACTCGAGTATGCGGATGTAGTGCAAGATGTGGCGGCTATTGGTGTGCCCGTGGACATCGCTGAAGACTTTTGGAATGTTACACGTACAAATATCTCAACGCTTAAGGATTTGGGGAGCTGGTGGGAACTGATCAAAAACGGAGCAACACCTGAAATTGATTTTGAAGATAAAGAGTTTATAGTTCAGGCTATAGCAATGCTGCCCGCAGCTCCATTTGACGTCACCACTTGGGGTACATGGACCTCAGCGGTCAAGCAAGCTACTGGCCGCAAGGGCAAAGGCTTGTTTATGCCATTGCGCAAGGCTTTGACCGGCATGTCACATGGACCGGATATGGGTGCACTCCTACCCTTGCTACAAAAGATACCACGATAATTTCAAGTAACTAATGCATCTCGATAAATTTTTCGAGTTTTTTTATAATCCTTAAGCGTTGACTTCCTAATAGCCAAAATTTTACTCCGGACATTTTCACTTCTGCCTTTCACATTTAGCTAACTCTTATTTCAGTGTTAATATTAGCGCGCAAACTTTTTGTGTTTTATGCGTTTTGGCTGCATCGCAGCGGTACCCAAGCGCCGTTTTTTGTCTTCTTCGTAGTCTTCAAAGTTGCCTTCGAACCATTCCACATGTGCCTCGCCCTCGAAGGCTAAGATGTGTGTGCAAAT
This sequence comes from Planktomarina sp., assembly GCA_031920365.1. GTDB lineage: Bacteria > Pseudomonadota > Alphaproteobacteria > Rhodobacterales > Rhodobacteraceae > Planktomarina. Next base: position 3,575 of record JAVLEV010000045.1, read on the forward strand.
TCTATCCAGAAAAAAACGATCGTGTGATATTACTACCGCACAGCCAGCAAAATCAACCAGTGCGTCCTCGAGTGCGCGCAATGTTTCCACGTCCAAATCGTTGGTGGGCTCATCAAGCAGTAAGACATTGCCCCCAGCCCGCAGCAATCTTGCCATGTGCACCCGATTACGCTCGCCACCAGACAACAGGCTGACCTTTTTTTGCTGCGTTGCGCCTTTGAAGTTGAACGCCGAGCAATAAGCTCGCCCATTTACTTCTGCGTCACCAAGCTGGATCACATCCAACCCATCGGCAATAGCTTCCCATACATTGGCATTCGGATCTAAATCGTCTCGAGACTGGTCCACATATGACAACTGTACAGTGTCTCCAAATTCTACTTTACCCTCATCGGGCTGCTCCTGGCCTGTGAACATTTTAAACAGGGTCGTTTTGCCCGCACCGTTCGGACCAATTACTCCGACAATACCTCCGGGCGGCAAGGAGAATGACAGATCTTCGACTAACAGTTTGTCGCCCATTGCCTTTTTAAGGCCTGTAACCTCAATTACTTTTGAGCCTAAACGCGGTCCGTTAGGAATGATTATCTGGGCATGGCCTACTTTTTCACGTTCAGATTGATTGGCCATGTCGTTGTAAGATGCAATACGCGCTTTAGATTTTGCTTGCCGAGCTTTTTGGCCTTGGCGCATCCAATCTAATTCACGTTCAAGCGTTTTTTGTTTGGATTTATCTTCACGGGACTCTTGCGACAGGCGCTTAGCCTTTTGTTCAAGCCAACTCGAGTAATTACCTTCATAAGGCACGCCCTGGCCACGATCTATTTCTAAAATCCAACTTGTGATATCATCCAGAAAATAACGGTCATGTGTAACTACCAAGATTGTACCTGCATAGTTGATTAAGTGCTTTTGTAACCAGCCAATAGTTTCTGCGTCTAGGTGGTTGGTTGGTTCATCGAGCAATAGCATATCTGGTTGCTCAAGAAGCAAGCGGCAGAGAGCCACGCGCCGGGCTTCACCGCCTGATAGGTTTTCAGGCATCGCGTCGTCGGCTGGGCAGCGTAGGGCTTCCAGGCTGACGTCAATCTGCGCGTCCAAATCCCAAAGGTTTTGCGCATCGATTTCATCTTGCAACTGCGCCATTTCATCTGCGGTTTCATCCGAGTAATTCATCGCTAATTCATTGTAGCGATCTAAAATGTCTTTTTTAGGTTTCACCCCAAGCATCACGTTTTCGCGGACGGTCAGATTGTCTTCCAGCTTTGGCTCCTGTGGTAGGTAGCCGACTTTTGCGCCTTGGGCGGCCCATGCCTCGCCTGCAAAATCGGTATCTAAGCCAGCCATAATTTTCAAAAGAGTAGACTTACCCGAACCATTTACCCCAACAACACCAATTTTTACACCAGGTAAAAAGGATAAACGAATATTTTCAAAACACTTCTTCCCGCCAGGATAAGTTTTTGAAACGCCATCCATGTGGTAAACGTATTGATATGCGGCCATGATGACTCCCGGTGTTCAAATAGTGAATTGAAGCTCCTGATACAGTGGCTGCGGCACAGGTGCAAATGTGTATTTTGCAAAGATTGGAAAGTTAGTTGGATGCTGGGATGTCTTGCACATGATTAAATCTGCGGTAAACGGGTCTAATAATGAAATTTAATTTACCATTATCTAATGCGGGCTTGCGTGTGGGCCTTTTAGGCGGGTCATTTGATCCGGCCCATGAAGGCCACCTGCGTATCTCGTTGCACGCGTTAAAGCGCTTTGACCTGGATCAGCTCTGGTGGTTGTGCAGCCCAGGAAACCCACTGAAGCAAAAGGGCCCTGCGTCTCTAAGCCGTAGATTGACCTACGCAAAAGCTTTGGTTCATCACCCTAGAATAAAAGTTACTGATATTGAAGTCCAGCTACAAACTAGGTTTACCTCTGATACACTTTTGAAGATCAGGTCTCTCTACCCATCGACCAAGTTCACTTGGCTTATGGGCGCAGATAATCTTGCGCAAATTCATCATTGGCAGAAATGGCGTTCGATTTTTAAAGTGATGCCTGTTGGCGTTTTGGCTCGCCCTGGTCAAGGTTTTAAGGCGCAGTGCTCGCCTGCGGCGCGCCTTTTCTCAGGATGCCGCATCCCTAATCATACCTCGCGAATACTTGGACATGCCGCCGCTCCAGCTTGGTGTTTCGTTAACCTGCCGCTGAGTCAGTCTAGCTCCTCCGATATTCGAAGTCTTGGTATATGGCGCTAACGGCGTAAAAACGCAGACCCAAACCCCGAAACTATCAGTAGACCTAATCCCAGTATTCCCCAGAAGTCGGGCCAAATACCGAAGATCATCCAGCCAAAAAAAAGTGCGCCTAAGAGTTGAAAATAGACAAACGGGGCTAGGCGCGTGGCTGGCGCTCGGGCATAGGCTAAAATTAGGAATAAGTTACCTAACATTGAAAAAGTTCCAGACACCGCAAGTAAGCCTAATGTGTCTAAGTTTTGGGTCGGCCAGTTCAGAAGGGCCATTGGCGTTGTGATCACGGCGGCAATGACCATTTGAGAAATTAATAGCCCCTTTGCACTCTCTTGGCTCGCGGCGACACGGGAAAGAGTTAGGAAAACCCCGTAGGCGGTGCCGGCCATTAGGGCAAAGCCTAAGCCTAGTGTAAACCCAAACCCGGGGCGTGCTATGATCAAAATTCCACAAAATCCAAGTAACAAAAGTATACTACGATGCAGGTTTATGGTTTCTTTCAAAAAGACGACAGCTAAGATGTAACTGATGATAGGGCCAACAAAAAATACCGCGAAGACACTGGTTAAGTCCTCTAAAGATAAGGCGAGAGTGATTGCGCTTATGCCGACTGCCAGCAATACACCCCTAATCCATGCCAAGGGGTTTCGGAACACTGTTAAGCTATTTTTAGATATAAAGGGTAAGACCAACATTGAACCTAACGCGAAGCGAGCCCAAGCGATGAAGTAGGGATGAAACCCATGGTTGTTAGACAATAACTTACTTGCAGCGTCGCCAGCTGGGATCAGCATCATTCCTAATAACATAAAAAATATAGCTCGCCACATCCCAAGCGGTTAGCAGCACTTTCTGGGGGGCACCAGCACTATTGAAGGTGTGAGGCTTATGAAACTACTAAAAAACTTATCGCATAAGTGGCTGATGGATCTAAGTGAGTGTCCGAAACCGCGCCCGCGCTGCCGTTTCAATCGCCGCACCGTGCAGGCGATCTATATTCAGCTCATAGCGAATTTCTTGAAGCATACGGAGTTCTTCTTGGCCCATTTTTCCGTCAGCGGCTGCCACATCGCACGCCATCGCATATGCAGTTTCGGTTAACTCTTCAGGAAGACCACTGCGGATCAAGCCAAAAAATGCGTCCAAACCGTCTTCTTCTGAGAGTAGGTCCAAGACCATCGCAGCCACAGTTTTGATACGGTCCACGTCATAATCGCTAAAAATTGGGAGGTGATTCACAATGGATTGAATAGTTATCAATTCGGATGTGCGGATATTTTCATCGCTTGCGGACACAGCAATCATGACTGCAACAAGGCAATCTTGTTCCGAAAGAGAAGGGGTACTACTGGTCAATTTTGGATATCCTTTGCAGCTATGAGTTAGAGCTTATTGACCCGAAGCGCGCGCGGCAATAGTTAAGCGAAAGTAAACTGGAGTTTGATATGTCTGATATGCGCGAAGCTGCTACCCAATCGAAAGCTTGGCCCTTTGAAGAGGCGCGCCGGATATTAAAACGTTTTGAAAAAATGCCTCCTGAAAAGGGATACGTATTGTTTGAAACTGGCTATGGTCCCAGTGGTTTGCCCCATATAGGCACATTTGGCGAAGTGGCGCGTACGTCCATGGTTATGCAAGCTTTTCGGGAATTGAGTGATATCCCAACCCGGCTTGTTTGTTTTTCCGATGATTTGGATGGTATGCGTAAAGTGCCGACTAATGTGCCCAATCCAGAGGCTTTGGCAAAACATTTACAGCGGCCTTTAACCTCAGTTCCTGACCCATTCGGAGAATATGAGAGTTTTGGCCATCACAACAACGCGATGCTCCGCCGTTTTTTGGACACTTTTGGTTTTGAGTATGAGTTTATCAGTGCGACTGAATTTTATGCCAGTGGTAAATTTGATAAGGTTTTGTTGCGTGCAGTTGAGAAATATGACGAGATAATGAGTGTGATGTTGGCTTCGTTGCGTGAAGATCGCCAGAAAACCTATTCAATTTTTCTACCTATTCACCCAGAAACAGGTAGGGTTCTATATGTGCCAATGAAGTCTGTAAGTGCGCAAGATGGAACGGTAACATTTGATACTGATGATGGTATTGAAATGACCCTACCTGTCACAGGTGGGAACGTGAAGTTACAGTGGAAACCTGATTTTGGTGCGCGCTGGGCCGCCCTAGAAGTGGATTTTGAGATGTACGGTAAGGACCACTCCACCAATACGCCAATCTATGACAAAATTTGCCGGATTTTGGGGCAACCTGCGCCAGAGCATTTTAGCTATGAACTGTTTTTGGATGAGGGCGGCCAGAAAATATCTAAGACCTCTGGAAATGGGGTATCGATTGACCAATGGTTGACCTATGCCAGCACCGAAAGCCTATCGTATTTCATGTACCTAAAGCCTAAAACGGCCAAGCGGATGCATTTTGACGTGATCCCTAAGGCGGTGGATGAATATCATCAACAGCTTAACGCTTTCAAAAGCCAAGATGATAAAGGCCGATTGAATAATCCCGTTTGGCATATTCACGGTGGCGATGTCCCTTTAAGTAACATGGTGGTACCTTTCTCGATGTTGTTGAATTTGGCTTCCGTGGCTGGCGCTGAAAACAAAAACCAGCTTTGGGGCTTTATAAAACGCTATGCGCCTGATGCGTCAGCCGACACTCACGCAGATCTGGATGCCGCCGCAGGATTTGCGGTGCGCTATTATAATGATTTTGTGAAACCGGCTAAAACCTACCGTTTGCCAAGCGTTCTGGAGCGTGAAGCCCTCAAAGAATTGCGTGATGGTTTGAAAGTCTGGGATCAGGGAATAGATGCAGATGCTCTCCAGAGCCTAGTATTTTCATGTGGGCGTGAGCGATTTGATCCCATGCGTGACTGGTTTAAAGCGCTTTATGAAGTATTGCTTGGCGCCTCACAGGGACCAAGGTTTGGTGGATTTATAGCCTTACTTGGCATTGACGAAAGCATAGCCTTGATCGAAGACGGTCTTGCGGGCAAACTGTCCTAAAATAGATTTATTTGACCAATTTTTCTTGCGCGCTAAAACTACTTATAATGCGTTGGGAGATTTGTATGAAATACTTTTTTGTTGCTGTTGCGCTTTTGGTAGCCACTAGTGTGCCTGGTTGGGCAGATAAAGCTGAAATCCAGAAAACCATTCAATTGCAATTAGAAGCATTTCAAGAAGATGATTTTGAGGCTGCCTTTGAGTTTGCAAGCCCTAACATACAAAAAATTTTTCAATCTTCTAAACGGTTTGGGGTAATGGTGAGCCAAAGCTATCCGATGGTTCACAGGCCAGCTGATGTTAGGTTTCTAGAGTTTGAAACTCTCGAGGATGAGGTCTGGCAAAAAGTTCAAATAAAGGACAAGCAGGGTAGGTTTCATATTATGGCTTATCGGATGATTAGCGTTGATAACAGGTGGCTTATTAATGGTGTTCAGCTTTTACCTTCTGATGAAATAGGCGTCTGAATATATTTTTATAGTTAAAAGTTCTTGAAGTGAGATTATCTACGACGTTTTGCGCCTGCCTTTTGCCCTGCACGGCCACCACTTGATCGGCCAGAGGATTTTTGCGCGTCCTCAACTGCTTTTTCAACGGCGTATTGCCGCGCCAATGGATCCTCTGCTACCGTCAACTCAACTGTTTCCAACCGTTTCACTTCATCGCGTAAACGAGCCGCTTCCTCAAATTCCAGGTTTTCAGCAGCTTTACGCATATCAAGCCGTAAGCCTTCCAACACAGTATGGATATTACCACCTTGTAACGCTGGGTCAATTTTGGCCGTAACCCGCGACATGTCAGTGTCGCCTTTGTAAAGCCCCGCCAATATATCTTCGACATTTTTCTTTACGGTGTAGGGTGTGATCCCATGAAGCACATTGTAGGCCGCTTGTTTCTCACGGCGACGATTAGTTTCATCTATAGCTCGTTCCATAGATCCTGTAATTTTATTTGCATACATAATCACTCTGCCGTCAGCATTACGAGCCGCTCGGCCTATAGTTTGCACTAGGGAGGTTTCAGAGCGTAGAAACCCTTCTTTATCAGCATCCAATATTGCGACTAGGCTACATTCTGGGATATCCAGACCCTCTCGTAGTAGATTGATACCAATCAGAACATCAAAGGCTCCAAGCCTAAGATCTCGCAAGATCTCAATGCGTTCAATGGTGTCAATCTCACTGTGCATATATCTTACTCGGATCCCTTGCTCATGGAGGTATTCCGTCAGATCTTCAGCCATCCTTTTTGTTAGGGTAGTTGCTAATACCCGCTGTCCGGCGGCTGCTACTTTGCGAATTTCGTCTAAGAGATCGTCGACCTGCGTGTCTACTGGGCGTATTTCAACAGGTGGATCAAGCAAGCCTGTTGGGCGGATTACCTGCTCGGTGAATACACCACCGGCCTGATCAAGCTCCCAAGCTGATGGAGTGGCTGAGACGAATACAGATTGTGGACGCATCGCGTCCCATTCTTCAAACTTAAGCGGCCGGTTGTCCATACAGGAGGGCAAACGAAAGCCATGCTCTGCAAGCGTAAATTTACGCCGGTAGTCGCCTTTATACATACCACCAATCTGTGGCACGCTAACATGGCTTTCATCGGCAAAAACAATTGCGTTGTCTGGAATGAATTCAAACAATGTGGGGGGAGGCTCGCCAGGCGCACGGCCTGTGAGGTAACGTGAGTAGTTTTCAACCCCACCACAAACCCCAGTGGCTTCCAACATTTCAAGATCAAAATTGGTACGCTGCTCTAACCTTTGAGCTTCCAGCAATTTGCCTTCACCCACTAGTTGATCTAGCCGAATGCGTAACTCTTTTTTGATCCCAATAATGGCCTGCTGCATGGTGGGGCGAGGGGTAACGTAGTGGCTGTTGGCATAGATCCGCACCCGTTCAAATGTATTGGTTTTAGAACCTGTTAGGGGGTCAAACTCGCCAATACTTTCAAGTTCCTCACCAAAAAAACTAAGCCGCCAGGCTCGATCATCAAGGTGGGCCGGCCAAATTTCTAAGCTGTCCCCGCGGACACGAAACGTGCCACGTTGGAACGCTTGGTCGTTGCGCCGGTATTGTTGGGCGATTAAATCTGCGATGACTTTGCGTTGATCGTAGGGATTACCTTGATGCAAGTCTTGGGTCATAGCCCCATAGGTTTCCACAGAACCGATGCCATAGATACAAGATACAGACGCCACTATAATTACATCATCCCGCTCCAACAAAGCTCGGGTTGCAGAGTGGCGCATGCGATCAATCTGTTCATTAATCTGGCTTTCTTTTTCAATGAAGGTGTCTGATCGCGCAACATAGGCTTCAGGTTGGTAATAGTCATAATAGCTAACGAAATACTCCACAGCATTGTCGGGGAAAAATCCTTTGAATTCCCCATAAAGTTGGGCGGCGAGAGTTTTGTTTGGTGCCAGAATAATAGCTGGCCGCTGGGTGTCTTGAATTACCCTGGCCATGGTGAACGTCTTGCCGGTTCCTGTAGCGCCCAAAAGAACTTGGTTTTGCTCACCGGATTCAACACCAGCTACCAGTTCCTTAATTGCTGTTGGCTGGTCACCAGCTGCGGTAAATTCTGTCTCAAGCCGAAACGCTTTACCACCCTCCATTTTCTCACGATCTTGCACATTAGGTGCAGGGTTTTGCAAGAATGGCATTTGTTCGGCCGAATTATTGTGCATATTATGATCCCCTGCTTAACTGTAGATTTGGCCTTCTTTCGATTATAAACAAGAGGCATCGTTTGAAATAGTAATCTATTTATTTATTCCAATTTTATTGGAACGGTTAATTAACAAAACACATCCGGTACTTATAAATGCAATTATTAGTTTTATTCAGTAAAGGCTGTGATCGAAATAACAGCTTTTGTCATGAAGGTCTTGGACTTGATCTGCGCCGCACAGTTTTAGCTAAAGAAAACTGGGCATACACCAAAATACTTTGGTGGTTTGTGTGGGAGCGGTCGACAAAGGTTTGCCCACGATTTTGCTGTTGTGAAGTACGGAAGGTAGTTTTACGCTGATCCGCACTGAAAGTATGAAACCGGTGTGGTGCTATGATCGTAAAACCCAAAGTTATCGTAGTCGGTTCAGGCATCATCGGAGCCAGCGTGGCCCTTGCGTGTCAAGACCTTGGGGCTAAGGTTACTGTTTTGGAACAGGGGCCATTGGGTGGCATAGCCAGTGACAAATCCTTTGGGTGGATTAATGCAAGCTTTGCCGAAAACCAAGCCTATTTTGATCTACGGAAAATGGCATTGGGTAGTTTTCATGCTTTGGGCAATCGGCTGACATTAGTTGATTACATGCGATGGCAGGGTGCTCTTTGGTGGGAAGATGAAGGGCACGATCTTGTTGAGCAGTTTAGCAGTTTGAGTTCGCGTGGGTATCCGGCAAGCATTATTGGCCAAGATCAAATTAAAGTGCTTGAGCCACATTTGCTCAAAGCGCCACGCCAAGCAATCTTGACGACCAAAGAGGGTGCGGCAGAGGCACAAAAAGTGGCCATGGCGATTTTGGCAGAGGTTGAGCACAACGGTGGCTACGTTAGGTGTGGCGTATCTTTGAAAGGAATTTCCCAAAGAATGGGGCGCATTTGTTCTGTGCAAACTGCTGCTGGTGATATGGCTTGCGATGCGGTTGTTTTGGCTACGGGAGCTGCCGCCCGAAATGCGCTATTGGGGCTTGATTGGAAATTACCTATGGCTAACAAGCTCGGGTTAACTTTAAAAACTAATTCGATACCACTGGTTCTTAATCATACTTTAATGACACCTGATGTTCATTTTCGACAAAACTCCGACGGAAGCTTTACAGCTGGGGAAATCTTCAGTGGACAGATTGACCCAAATGCGAACCCCATGGATCTTGCAATGGACGTTTTGGCCCGAATTCAGATCAAATTGCGCGATATCCCAACGCTTTCGCTATCAGAGGTTAACATTGGAGAGCGTCCCATACCATTGGATGGGTTACCAGCAATTGGTGAGGTTCCGGGTGTGGTTGGGGTTTTTTCTGCTGTTATGCACAGTGGCGTTACACTTGGCCCTTTAGTAGGTCAGCTTTTGGCAACAGAAATTCTTCAAGGAGCTAATTGTGTACTTCTAAAACCGTTTCGCCCAAACCGTTTTGCCTAGTATGTCTAGTCATTAACCTAAGGCATAGAGCCAAAAGCTTGCAGTAAAGATTGTAAGAGCTGTACTGATTAAGACTGCAGAAGCAGCTACGCGCCGGGCGCTCCCATACATATTGGCAAAAATATACGCGTTTATTCCAGGGGCCATCGCTGCTGTTAAGATGGCGCTCCTGAAATCAGTAGACGATAATTCAAAATAGCGGCCAGTTATCCAAACTAAACTTGGATGTACCAGCAATGAAATTGCACAAATATAAAAAATTATCCGAATGTCGCCGTCTGGTCGGTATCGCACCAAGACGCCACCTAGCCCAAACAGAGCTGCTGGAAGTGCGGCGCGGGCCAACAGATCAAAGCCATCTGTTAGTATTTTTGGAAGGATGGCGCCTGATAAATTAACTAAAAACCCACAAGCTAGGGCAATTACTAGGGCGTTTTTGAACATGGACTGGAAAACTTTGCGAAGTAATGCTGATGTACTGGACTCGCGTCCACGCACAAGCTCCATCATAGTAATGCCTATCCCATAAGCTATAGGAGCATGAATTGCGATGATAGCAAAATTGGCGGTTAGTGCCGATGCCCCATACGCGCGCTCTGTTATGGGTAAGCCCAGCAATACTGAGTTAGAAAACAAGCAGCAAAACCCAA
>JAVLEV010000046.1:0-13433 GCA_031920365.1 Planktomarina sp.
CTTAAAGGAATCAAACTTCTGAGGCCGTTTCAGGGGATACTTTAAGCATAAGCCGTAACAGCGCAGGTTACATTCCTAACTCACCGGACAACAGTTCAAGTACCCGTGATGTTATGCCATCACTGTCCAATCGGTAATGCGCATAAAGAGCTGCTGGTGGTCCAATAGGTGCAAATTCATCGGGAACCCCGTGGCGAGCAAAGGGCAAACGGTCACAATCTACAAGAATCTCTGCGACAGCGCTTCCTAGTCCACCCGTGATGTTATGTTCTTCGATTGTAAGTATCGCATGAGTTTCGGCTGCGGCCGCGCGCACTTGGTCTTTATCAAGAGGGCTTATGGTGTGCATGTCTAGCACGCGAGATTGAATGCCCTTGGCTGCCAGCTTTTCTGCCGCACTCAGCGTTGGATAAACCTGAGCGCCAGTCGCAATCAGCGTAACATCACTGCCCTCGCGCAACCGGATAGCTTTTCCAAAGGCAAAATCGCTGGGTGGAGCTTCGTAAACGTCCGGATCTCGCCCCCTGCCAAGGCGAATATAAATTGGGCCGAGATGACCAATTGAAGCGCGTAATATTGAACGTAACAGCGCAGCATCAGTAGCACAAACTACCGTGAGTCCTGCGATTGTCCGCATCATACCCAAGTCTTCCAACGAATGGTGGCTAGTTCCATAAAACCCCATGGAAATTCCAGAATGATGCGCTACCAAACGTACTGGCAGATTCGGATAGGCGCAATCAGTGCGGATTTGCTCGGCACAAAGAATTCCAAGAAATGACGCAAAGGTTGCTGCAAAGGGGATCTGCCCACTCGCAGCCATTCCGGCGGCAGCGGTAACCATATTCTTTTCAGCAATACCAAAATCAAAGAACCGTTCTGGGTGCCGTTCCTTAAATTCAACTGTCCGATTAGCCGACGCAAGGTCGGCTGTCATCACAGCGATGCGCGGGTCATGGTCAGCCAAATTAGCCAGTTCTTCACCCAGAATAAAAGCCGGCATTCGCTTTGCTAGTGTACCTTTCTCAGTAGTTTTACGAGCACTCCCATCCCCGGTAAAGAAATCGGCTTGATCTTGGGTGGAACTATCATCGAATGTGGTGCTCATTTTGGATGCTCCCATGTTGCCGGTTTCAAACCTGCGTCTAACTCAGCCATGACTGCTTCGTAATCGTCGCATTCAAGGTTCCCAACATGCCAATTTAGCTCTCCTTCCATCATAGCAACACCGCGGCCCTTGACCGTGTCTGCAATGATCGCCGTAGGACGCCCAACACCAGCCGCTGGTAACGCATCTAGCGTCTCAATAATCTGCTCAAAATCATGGCCATCAATGCGTAGGGTCTCCCAACCAAAGCCTTGAAATCTATCTGTCAGTGGTTCGACCGACATCACATCTTCTGTGCTGCCGTCTATACATAAGCCGTTGCGGTCAATGATCGCCACAAGCGACCCCAGTTCAAAATGGGCCGCCGACATTGCCGCCTCCCAGATTTGGCCTTCAGCTAGCTCACCGTCTCCCAGCATACAAAAGATGCGGTGATCACGGGCCTGCATTCGCGCCGCAAGCGCCAGACCAACACACACGGATAAACCATGACCTAGCGACCCTGAGCTAAAATCAATGCCTTTAACTTTCTTCATATCAGGATGGTCACCAAACGGACTACCAAAACGCGTATATTGATCCAGAAGTTTAGCATCATAAAAACCAAGGTCTGCAAGAATGGGATACAAACCGATAGCAGCATGCCCCTTGGATAATACGAAACGGTCGCGATCAGGCCAATCTGGTTCCAGCGGCTTTATGTTCAACTTTGCATAATAAAGTGCCACCAAAAGCTCTGCTGCAGAAAATGTGCTGGAATAATGCCCAGCACCGGCAATCCGTGATAAGCGAACTGTTTCCTTGCGCACAAACTTAGCCCGATCAGCCAGAAAGTTAGTTGAGATATTACGACCCAGTTTTTGTTCTTGTGTGTGTGTTTGGATTTTCATTTTGGATCTCTTAAGGTTTTTCAGGAAACTGCTGAGCCACCGCTTCCAGCCCATGTTGTGTTGCAATTAGCGCTTTTGTAATATGGTTTTCCGTATGCGCGGCAGACAGAAACATATTGTGCCAAGGATGTAGATAGACGCCATGGCGCAGCGCGGTGGTGGTAAAAACGTTACCCTTGGCAAAGTCAGCATCATCATCAAACATAATGATCGGAAGCTGAACTGGACCAGTTTGACGCAAACCAATACCCATCTCATTTGCCTGAGCTTGTAGTCCGGTACGCAGCATATCACCCAACCTAACCATTTGAGATATTGCATCGGTTCGCTTTAGTTTTTGCACAGTTGCCAATGCCGCTGCCATAGAGGCCGCGCCACACCAAAACGAACCAGTTACAAAGACCCGCTGCGCGGCATCTCGAAACCGGTCACTTCCTGTTACGGCGGCAATAGCATGCCCGTTGCCAAGAGCCTTACTCCAGGCCGACAAATCCGGGCGCACACCCAAGGGTTCCCAGCTCCCCCCGATATTGATGCGAAAACCGGCCCTTACATCATCAAGAATTAGTGCAGCCCCGTTCTGATCGGCAAGCGCCCGGGCCAAATTCGCAAATTCAAGAGTTGGCATTTCCTGATCACAGCGGGCATCGTGGCGAAAAGCTGAAACCAGAATACCTGCCAGATCATCACCGACCTGAGCGCAAACGGCTTTAAGCGAGGCCACATCATTGAATGTGTAACTAATCAAATGGGCCCGATCTTCGGCCGTCGTGCCATCAGGGCGCGGCGTGCACCAAGGTGCAGCGCCATGATAGGCACCTTTTGCAACCAGAATTTTCCGGCGCTTTGTTTGCGCACGCGCAATCGTCACGCAAGCGGTGGTCGCATCAGTTCCATTCTTGGAAAACATTGCCCAATCTGCTGCTGGGATTGTTTCGACCAACAACTCTGCCAATTCAACCATAACCTCGGCAGGGCCGTTGGTGGCGTCCAGTCTGGCGCGCTGGCTCTCAAATGCCACTTCGACCTCGGCGTCATTATAGCCCAAGATCATTGGTCCAAAACCACAAATAAAATCTATATATTCATTGCCGTCGACATCTTCAATTAACACGCCACTAGCTTTTTTAAAGAATTGCGGATAGCTAAGTGGAAGGGCTTGCGCGTTCATGTGACCCCACATGCCGCCAGGGATTACCACTTTGGCACGGGCCCTTAGTGCAGCATCCCGGATCATTCGAAGCTCACAAATGACTTGGCCGTATCACGACTATACCGACCACTTGCCGACAAAAGCTGCCGAGTGTAATCCTCAGACGGGTTGGCTGAACGCAACTGGTCGGTTGTCAGTTCTTCAGCAAAACGACCGCGGTTCATAACCGCAACACGACCACACATATGTGACACAACCGCAAGGTTATGGCTAACCATCAAGAACGTCAGCCCCCTATCCCGCTGCAGGGTTTTCAAAAGGTTCAGTATTTCGGCCTGTACCGAAACATCAAGTGCCGACGTAGGTTCGTCCAACAGCAAAATCTCCGGCTCCAAGATCAGCGCGCGAGCAATCGCAATACGCTGGCGCTGACCACCTGAGATTTGGTAGGGGTATCTAAACCGTAAACCTATCTCCAGACCGACCTCACTCAGAACTTTGTGAACCCGCTCTTCGCGGCGATCTACCCCGTGAATTTCAAGAGGCTCCATAAGAATATCGTTGATGGTATGGCGCGGATGCAGCGAGCCATAAGGGTCTTGAAATACCATCTGCATGCGACGGGCAGTTACCTTATCACGACGATAACACAACTTGGTACCATTCACCTTTATAGTTCCCGTCCAATCCCGTGTCAGACGCGATATAGCGCGCAGTACAGTTGACTTGCCCGAACCCGACTCGCCAACTAGGCCAAAAGATTCACCTTTAGCAATATGAAATGACACATCACGCACCGCGCGCAATTCGTGTCTGCCGCGCCCAAACGTTACATTTAGGTTTTGCACTTCAATCATTTATGCCCCCTTGTGGGTGCAGCCAGACAGGGTCGCGCTTCAGAACTGGCAGCATATCTTGTGGATGTTCTAATTCAGGAACGCAACTCAGCAATCCCCTTGTGTAGGGATGTTTCGCCTCGTTGAGGTTTCCCGCTTCGATCACCTCCATAACCTGCCCCGCGTACATCACCAAAACACGGTCGCAGAATGATGCCACAAGGTTGAGGTCGTGGCTAATTAGGATCAGGCCCATTCCGCGCTCCCGAACCATGTCGTCGAGTAGCGCCAAAACCTGCATCTGGACGGTGACATCCAATGCAGACGTCGGCTCATCTGCAATGATGATATCAGGGTTTGGAATAAGCATCATTGCGATCATCACCCGTTGGCCCATGCCCCCTGACACCTGATGGGGATACATTTCATAAACTTTTTCCGGCTCGCGTATTTGGACCGTTGCAAGCATTTCCATGGCGCGTTCGCGGGCCTGGCGTTTTGTTGCTTTGAAATGGATCATGAATGCCTCTGCAATCTGATCGCCTACTTTCAAAACTGGGTTCAAAGAATATCGAGGGTCTTGCATGATCATCGAAATCCGGGCACCTCGAATTTTGCGCATGTCGCGTTCCGATGCCTTCATCAGATCAACACCACGAAACTCCATCCGATTGGCAGTGACCCTGCCGTTTCCTGCAGACAGACGTAAAAGGGCGCGTCCTGTTTGTGATTTACCAGAACCAGACTCGCCGACAATGCCCAACCTTTCATGTCCAAGATCAAACGAGACACCGCGGACGGCATGAACTGGGCCACGGTGGGTGTCAAAAGTGACCCGCAGGTCTTCTACTGAGAGGATAGCTGTCATGTGTCATTATTCTTTGGATCAAGGGCATCGCGCAAACCGTCGCCTAACAGGCAAAAACCAAGGCTAACTACAAATATTGCTATGCCGGGGACCGTGGGAACCCACCACTGATCTAACAAAAATTGTCGCCCGGTCGAAATCATAGCACCCCATTCGGGAGTTGGTGGTTGTGCACCAAGCCCTAGAAAGCCAAGACCCGCAGCCGTTAAAATGATCCCAGCCATATCCAGTGTCAACCGCACGATAACTGAGGACAGGCACATCGGCACAACGTGACGCCGCAGAATGCGAAAGGTCGATGCCCCTTGCGCTTGTGCAGCCAAAATAAACTCAGCTTTTCGAATAGTCAGAACTTCGGCCCGCGCGATCCGTGCATAAGGCGACCAGGTGGTGAGTGCGATAGCCAGAACGGCGTTCTCAATCCCAGGCCCCAGTGCCGCAACCAGTGCTAACGCAAGAATAAGTCGGGGAAATGCTAGGAAAATATCCGTAAAACGCATCAAAATATTATCAACCCAGCCGCCCAAATAGCCAGAAATTGTACCAATGGCCAATCCAATGGGGACGACAATGAGAGACACCAGTCCAACAATGTAAAGCGTGATCCGTGAACCCCAGATAATTCTGTCGTAAATGTCCCTGCCCAACTGGTCAGTGCCAAACCAATGAGCAGAACTAAACGGCTTCAATCGGTTTGCCAACTCTGGCTCAAGCCCGTTTGTTTCAGTCAAAAGTGGCGCAAACGCTGCCATGAACAAAAGTGCGCAGATGATAAACAACCCAGTCATACCTATTGGATTTGAACGGAAAACCAGCCAACTGACATAACTACGCTGGCAACGCGCCTGCGCTATTGATTGGGGTGTTGGCGACAGTAACCAGGCGCGCAAACCCAAATATGACTTTGATTTATAACGGCTTATCATGATCGAGCCCTGGGGTCGACAAATTTATAAAGCATATCAGATAGCATATTGATTCCCACAAAGGAGGTACCAACGACGATGGTGCCACCCAGCACTGCGCTCATGTCGGCATTAAACAAAGATGTTGTGATATATTGGCCAATACCGGGCCATGAAAATACTGTTTCAGTCAAGACCGATCCCTCCAGTAATGAGGCATAGGTCAGACCAATGATTGTAATTAATTGTACGAGCACATTGCGAAAGGCATGACGCCAAATTACTGCGCTCTCACTTGCGCCTTTAACGCGGGCAGTCAGGATATATTCTTGATTAAGCTGATCGAGCATGAAACTGCGTGTCATCCGGGCAATATAGGCCAACGCGAAGGCTCCCAAGAGGGTCGCAGGTAAGATCAGATGTGATACCGCATTCCAGAATATTTCCCACTCTTTGGCCAGTGATGCGTCGATCAATATAAATCCGGTAACCGTATCAACAATTCCGTCATAATAGACGTCAATTCTACCTGGCCCTGCAACCCAACCTAGATGGCCATAGAAAATCAGTAGCGCTACCATGCCAAGCCAGAATACGGGTATTGAATAACCAACTAAGCCCAATATTCGAACAACGTGATCTATGAGCTTGCCTTGGTTTACCGCTGCTAGAACGCCCATCGGAACTCCAATGAAAATGCCCATTAATGTGGCGATGGTTGCCAGCTCCAGCGTTGCAGGAAAAAACCTTTTAATGTCTTCCAGAACGGGCTGCGAGGTCATGATTGACGTGCCCAAATCACCATGAGCCAGCTCGTTTAGATAACGTCCATATTGTTCATATATCGGGCGATCAAGGCCCATTTCCAGATAAACCCGATCATAGGCGCTTTGCGGGGCCCGGTCACCGATGACAGCAAGGACAGGATCAGCAGGCATAACCCGCCCAATGGTAAATGTGACCGCGGTAAGACCCACAAACGTGAGCACCAGCGTCAGCAAAATGTTGAGCACTGGTTTTAGAAATAGCTGCAGCCACAGGAATAATCCTGTCGCTGCAGTCGGTGTGTTATTTACCAATTTAAGTAACCTACTTGGTAATATTGCGGTAAAAAATTAAGTCAAAAGTTGCGCCAGAAACGTATCCTTCGACTTCCTTTCTAACTGCAGATTGCTCGGTCTGCTGAAACATCACGACGTAAGGCGAATTCATCTGCAAATCCTTTTGGATTTCATGATAAAGTGATTCACGAGTATCGAGATCCAGTTCGTTGCGGGCAGCCACCACTTTAGCGTTTATGGCATCGTCCGCCCAAGCATTACGCCAAGCCAAAACACCAGTCAGCTTTGCTTCTGGCCGATTATCCGGATTATGGGCAAAAGCATCAATGTTAGAGTGTGGGTCGGTGTAGTCAGGAGACCATTGTGCCAGGATTAATTGGTGTTTTTGCGCCCGGTACATCGGCCAAAGTGTTTTGCCTTCGGCTGTTGTGATACTAGCCTTGATACCCGCCTTAGCAAGCGTAGCCTGAACCGACTGAGCGATTTGCGGATACGGCGAGGAATTGAGTGTATCCATACGAATTTCAAATCCGTTAGGATACCCAGCTTCTGCCAGCAAGGCTTTGGCTTTTTCAATATTCAAGGAGAATGGAGTCTCGTTGTATGCCCCCCACAAACCAGCGGGCCAAGCAGCCTGATGCACTTGAAACTGACCTTTAAGGAAGCTAGTGGCCATTCCTTTATAGTCCACCAAATAACGCAATGCTTCGGCAACTTTGGGGTTTCCAAGGATAGGATCTGCCGCGTTAGCTGCCATGTAGATCAAAGCGGCTTTTGGGTCAGCCTGTATTCTCAAGCCATTACTACCTGAAAGTCCTACAATTTGATCTGGCGTAAGGTCGCGCGCAAGATCCACATCACCCTTCTCAATCATCAAACGTTGGGCAGAAGGCTCTGCTATATGGCGAATAATAACCCTTTTAACTCCTGGCGCGCCATGCCGGTAATTTGGGTTTGCCTCAAGCGTAACCAGCTCGTTTGCTTTCCAAGTTTTCAAAACAAAAGGACCAGACCCAGCGCTGTGGGTTTTCAACCAAGCATAACCCATGTCACCGTCGACTTCATGTGCCATAACTTCTTTCATGTCCACGATCGACGCAATTCCAGCCGACAAAGCATTCAGAACCAGAGCAGGAGAAAATTCCTCAGTGATTATGATTTTAGCTTTATCACCTTCAACTGTAACAAGACTATCGACATTTTCTGGTGTCCAGCCAAACTGTGTGATGATGAAGGATGGTGTTTTGCTAAGTTTCACAACGCGGCGCAAAGAATAAACTACATCGGCTGCCGTCACTGGGTTACCAGAGTGAAATGTCATCCCCGGCCTTACTGTAAAGAGAACTGTTTTCCCATCTGTGCTGATGTCCCAGCTTTCAGCAACACCGCCAACCAAAGTCGTCAGGTTTTCCGGCTCAAACATCATTAACTTATCATAAATATTAGCAATCACCTCACCACCAGAGAATTCGAAAACCTCCGCCGGGTCTAACGTAATTATATCGCTAATATCCTTTGCCATGACAAAGGTGTTCTTTGGCGGTGCTGCGATTGCAGGTAAGCTAAGCGCGAGAACTGTAAGAACGGCTAGTGGCCATGCCACCAAAAATCGAAAAAATCTTCCCATCGTTGTTCCTCCTAAAATGCCCGCTGAATCTACCAAAAAAAATCTTGAACGGGCTTATTTTGAGCCTTTATGCACAAACTAATATTGTAGATGCGCGCAGACTACTATTGTAGGTTGAAAACAATCGGGCAGAGAGTCAAGAAATTAAATTATTATTCTATTACGCCCATTTAGTAGCTAGGGCTCTGAACGCAGCTCTAGCAAACGGTTGTAATAAATGAATGTTCCCGTTTGACAAGAAAGCAAGCCTTGATAATAATTAGTGTACTAAATGTTAAAATATGCAGTGAACCATACCATTCAAGCGGTGATTTTAGTCCGCTAAGATGGCAGCTAATTAACGAGGGAGCTCCAATTGACCAATCTAGTTCCAGTATTCGACGGACATAATGATACGATCCTAAAACTTGAAATAGCAGCCCGTCTTGGCTCGCCAGTGGATTTCTCAAAAACTAGTCTAAAGCATGATTTGGACTTGCCACGAGCCCGCGCAGGCGGTTTCGTTGGCGGATTGTTTGCAATGTTTACGCCTTCGCATCTCGAGCGGTTTGATCAAGAGTTTGATCCCTCTGATTTGGCAAACTTTGATGTCATTGATCAGGCCAGCGCACTTGACTTCACGCTAGCAATGTTCGCCCGTATGCGGCGTCTGGCCCGCCAGTTTCCGAATGATCTATCAATTTGCCACAATGCGTCATCCATTCGCGCAGCGATAGCTAGCAATAGAATCGCGATTGTTCCCCATATCGAGGGCGCCGAATGTATCGATACTGACTTTAACGCACTGGAGATCTTGCATGCGGCAGGACTTCGCTCACTTGGGCCTGTTTGGTCGCGCCATAATGCCTTTGGCCATGGTGCGCCAATGGCGCTGCAAGCTGATCTGGATCCTGGCAAAGGCTTAAGCCCAAAAGGCTTTGAACTTATTAGCGCATGTGACCACTTAGAAATTATGATTGATCTTTCGCATCTTACAGAAGCAGGGTTTTGGGATGTTGCAAAAACAACGACCCGCCCTTTAATAGCTACGCACTCGAACGCACATGCCATTTCTCCCAATGCCCGAAACCTAACCAACCGCCAATTAGCCGCCGTCGCGGAATCAAATGGTGTGGTGGGTCTCAACTTCCACGTGCAGTTTCTTCGTGCCGATTGCAAGATGGACCAATCAACACCAATCACTGAGATGATCCGGCATTTGGATCATCTACTCGACTTCCTGGGAGAAGATGGTGTTGCGATCGGCTCGGATTTTGATGGATGTGTCTTGCCTACGGAAATAGGGGACGTGACTGGCCTACAAAAACTGATCACAGCGATGAGGCACGCGCAGTACGGCGACCGTTTAATCACTAAGATCTGTAGCGAAAACTGGCTAAGGGCGCTCCCGCAGTGACAACACTGGCGCTGAGGGAAGATCGGTAATCTTAAACTCACAGCGGTATTTTTGTATTTTTCCGAAATTAAGATATTTACTAATATGCATGAATTGACCGAGTTGTCATTGGGTATTCCGAGCTAAGACTATCAGAAGATAGCTAGCGGATTATCAGTAAAGTAAGGGTCCGAATATGAATTCTGCACTTTCGGGATTGTGCGAGCTTATAATTTACGAAAGTCAGTTTCATTTATTATCAACGTTGATGATAGCAGTAGTTTGGGCGCGATTGTTGCGGCTCGTTATACCATTGGAGAACCCGTAGAGGTCAAAGACCCTATATACAACTAGGATTGTATCCTACGGTGATACACTGGCTGGATAATAGCAAAAGTAGACTGTGTCGGCTTGCATTGCGGATATGGACCAGACGCTGGATGAGGCATTATTTGATCCTTACTAGGCTACGTGGACCAATTTTTTCATTGTGACACTATAAATAAATAATCCATCTAGGGGGCATTAATAGCACTCCATTAGCGTCTCTGCCCTTAATGGATGACCTCATGATCACATACCTTATTGCAGGGGTTGACATTACCACTTTGCTTATTTGTATTATTTGGAATAATGCGACGTCGGATTAACTCTTTTGCAACCGTTATACTATTGTTTTTGTTTTCTATTGTGGCAATTGAGTTCCACCTCAGATCAAGAAAGTCATAAAATGGAACTGTATTACCCAAAAAGGCAGCGTGCTCGAGATCTAGGTGTCCCGTTGAGTGGCGTGCCTGGAAAAATGAATGCAATCACGGATGTATCCGGCGTTCTTGTAGGGACACAGACGCTGTCTTCTATGCTTGATAAATCTCTTACCACGGGCACCATTCCCATTCAAACTGGTGTAACGGCTATCCTGCCTCGGGGATTTGAAAAAAAACCGTGTCCAGTTACAGCAGGACAATTTACGCTTAATGGAAATGGTGAAATGACCGGCACGCATTGGATCCGGGACGGCGGTTGGTTTGTTGGACCCATCATGATTACTAATAGCCATAGCGTCGGTATGGCCCATCACGCAGCGACAAAATGGATGCTCGAACACTACGCAAACGAATGGGACAAAAATCACCTTTGGGCAATGCCAGTTGTGGCCGAAACTTATGACGGCAGACTCAACGACATTAATGGAATGCACGTGACTGCTGAGCACGCGAGGGCTGCAATTATGAGCGCGAAATCTGGGCCAGTTGACGAAGGCAACACTGGTGGCGGTGCCGGCATGATATGCTACGAATTCAAGGGTGGAACAGGTACATCGTCACGCAAGGCCCAATTGGACGGACAGGATTTTGTTGTTGGCGCTCTAGTTCAAGCAAATCACGGCCTGCGCCCTTGGTTCACCGTTGCCGGTGTGAACGTAGGCCAGACGTTGATATGTGATCGAATCCCAGGCATGCTAAAAGAGCGAGGATCTATCATCTGTGTCATTGCTACAGATATTCCATTGTCATCAAGCCAACTTGATCGCTTATCACGGCGTGCAACCATTGGCATCGGGCGCGGAGGCACACCCGGCGGCAACAGCTCAGGCGATATTTTTCTGTCGTTTAGTACCGCAAACAAATCCCAAATGCCTCAATTCGATGGGGCCTGGTCCACCAAAACGACTCTCAACGACGAACTGTTGGATGCAGTCTATCTGTCTGGTATTGAGGCTGTTGAAGAGGCAATATTAAATGCAATGCTTGCTGCTGAGGACGTTCCACTCGCCCGCCCTGCCAACGGTATCTGTCGCTCACTAAATCCAGATCAACTGATGGAAGCACTAAAAAAATAAATTCCAGTGACTGATTCGTCCAATTTGCACACTCATTTAAATCGAGTAGTGTAGCTCTTGGTTCGCTCCACGGGCGTTAATTTCTACTGGTCGGGACATTTTACATTGGTCCATGGCTGTATTTCCATGATGCTCACCGCGGTGGGCACCCCTGCGCCCACAATTGAATGTCCCGCACTGTTAGACAGAAAGTATATGGCGGTGAACGCATGTATCAGGGGCCACTGTCTACTAATGCTACCAGTACTCAATTAGAAGGTACTATCGGTATTCTGCGTGATGGTGACAAGCTGGTCGTAACCAAACTTGATATGCTCGCCCGTAATCTAATGCACATCGGGGAAATCCTCCAACTTATAAAAGCTGAGGGAGCTGGACTGGTTATCCTGTCGTTGGGCAGTAAGATTATCGATGCGACTAAGGCCACTGGAAAGCTGGTCCTCAAAACGATCGTATTTGTAGCTCATTTCAAGCGTGAAATGATGGAGGAACTTCAAGTAAAAAGTATCAAGAGGGCTCAGGCTAAGGGCTCGTATAAAGACCGCGTTCTAACAACTATGCGACATGCGGAAAAAGTAAAGGCACTAGCCGAATCTGGTGTTGGGCGTGTGCAAGTTATGGAACAATTAGGCATGAGTATAGCATCCTAATATCGTTTTATGAGCCATGCCTAAGCCTACCCCACCAGAACCAATATAAGCTCCACACAATCACTAAATTTCTTGGCTATATGCCATTATCGCTCTAGCCAATTGAGCTGTATGAAGCCCTATGGTGACCTCGTAGGGTCCCCAAGATTCTTATTACAATGAAATGAGTTAGCCCGTTTTATACCCGTGAGCCCAAGATAAGAATTTAGTTTGCAGACGATTTCATTCGCTGGCATTATGGTTTTTATATTACTGGAGATGTTAAAATGAAAAAATTATCAATAATCAAATTTAAGCCTAAGCCAGACTGCTTTGATGAGTTTGCAGCAAACTTGACGGCACATTTGAACCCAAAGCATCGTGTATTTCATCTGATGCAATCTGGTAATGAACTTCATGCCATTGTTATTAGAGAAGCAAATATAATGGAGCAAGATGCCGCAGATGGTGTGAACTGGTTAGACGGACAGAGACATCTTTTGCAGGAGTTTGATGCGGACAATAAACATACAATACCGTTAAGTGGTGACTTGCTTTATAGCTCAGTATGATAATCTTCGTCGCTAAGGCCGACTAACAAAAGGAAACTAGTAATGTTATTTATAATTCAGTCGTCTCATGACTACTCTACTTGTCAGACACATCACCCCGAAAAAGGTCCCGTCTTTAAGGAAACACTCGCCAATCTTGGGAGCCACGGTGTAAAAGTTCATGCCCAATACTCTAATCGTTTAGAGCATACACTTTTCATCGTATGTGAGGCTGATACCTTTGAGGCTATAGACGCTGCATTTGACCCAATTCTTGAAATGGGGCATTTTGAAGTTACACCAGTCATCAAACGTGATTAGATAATGAGGTTGGTGCGAATGCAGTAGTTGCAGTTGCCCTAACTAGCTTCAGCTAGGCAGTTTCTAAATCATGAATAACAGCAATAACAATGATCAGATGCCATCCTAAGCTGCGGAAAAATGTTGATTATGACCAAACACCTTATGAACCCGTATTGGCGATCCATTTTATGATTCTTGGGTTTCTGATGACGTTCGGCACGCAGATGATAAACTTAAAAAAATGTTCAGTGTTCTGGAAAGAGCAGAGAACTTACAAGAATTAG
>JAVLEV010000047.1:0-13389 GCA_031920365.1 Planktomarina sp.
TGCCTGCAGGGCGAGGAAGCACAATTCGAATATGACCTCGAGCATATGCACCTCAGCGAAATTGCTGTTGCCGACGCGGCCAAATTGGTGCCAATCCTGAATAGCTCTTCAGTAATACGCACCGCAAGCAGCACCACTGCACATGATATTGATACTGATATGATGTTACAAATATTTACTCGCCAGATACGCGCGAATAGTGGAACAGTTGAGACTAACCAACAGGTAACTGCTATTAATAAAACTAAGCGGGGCTGGCGTGTGGCAACAGAAAGCGGCCAATATGAAGCGCAGAAAATAGTGAATGCTGCTGGCGCGTGGGGCGATGAAATCGCTCAAATGGCTGGCCTACCAAAAATTGGTCTTACGCCGTTCCGTCGCAGTGTAGCGCGTTTGTCAGCCCCCGGCGGCCATGCTGTACAAAGTTGGCCAATGTTGTTTGGCCCTGGCGAGAGGTGGTATGCAAAGCCAGACGCAGGTGGCTTAATAGTATCACTGGCAGAAGAAACATCGAGCCCACCCATGGATGCTTGGGCACATGATATCGACCTGGCCGAAGCCCTCTCTCGCTACCAAGACTACGTCACCGAGCCTGTCACCCGGCCAGTAGCCTCGTGGGCTGGACTCCGGACATTTGCACCCGATCGTAGCTTAGTTTTAGGGCCAGCACCACAAGACGAAAGCTTTGTCTGGTGCGTTGGACAAGGCGGATACGGCTTTTTCACCGCTCCAGCCGCCTCACAATTAGTCGCAGATACTATGGTTGGAAATATACCAGATTATTCTGAAAAAACTCTGGCAGAACTGAGCCCTGCAAGGTTTTTGAACTAGCCATCTCGTACCCGAGAGTTTTCTGTCTGCAGTTGAAGAGCACACAGATGCCAGCGCTTCAATTTAATTAACCATCAACACGAATAGCGGTATTTTTTGGATCATAAGGGCTGTCTTCCACCACTTCGCAATTCCAAAGCTGATCCATAATTTTCACCTTAAGCTTCGTACCGGGAACGGCCAATTCAGGGGTAACGTACCCCATGCCGATCGATTTTTCAAAATGCACTGAATAACCGCCCGATGTCAGACGACCAGCGCGCACCCCCTGATTATAAAGTACCTCGTGGCCCCACGGATCAGCGTCGGCAGGCCCATCAATCAAAAACGTACAGCATTTGACTCGCACTCCGGTAGCTTTCATCTGATCTTTACCATGGAACTCTTTGGACAGATCAACAAACCGTGGTAAATCTGCCTCCAAAGGAGACGCATCACGCCCAAGCTCATTTCCAAATGCCCTATATGATTTCTCTTGGCGTAGCCAGTTTTGCGCTCGCGCGCCCACCAGCTTCAGTCCATGTTTTTTCCCTACCTTTTCCAATAAATCAAAAAGATAGTTTTGCATTTCCATAGGGTGATGCAGCTCCCAGCCCAACTCACCAGTGTAAGCCACGCGTATTGCATTCACGGGGCACATACCCAGCTCAATCTGCTTGGCTGAAAGCCAAGGGAACCGTTTATTAGATAGTGCTGTGGCAGGATTAGGATCATTAATGATATCTGATAAAAGCGCACGCGATTGAGGTCCAGCAATGGCGAAAACACCCCATTGCGTGGTCACGTCTTGCAGCTCGATGCGACCAAAATCAGCCTCTTTATCCTCAATAGCCTTCTTCAGATAATCTTGATCATAGGCTGTCCACGCGCCGGCAGAAACAAGGTAATACTCGTCATCAGAAAGCCTTACGATGGTGTATTCTGTACGAGTAGTTCCATGGGAGGTCAGCGCATAGGTAAGATTAATCCGGCCAATACGCGGTAACTTATTGCAGGTAAACCAGTCCAAAAACGCTGTGGCGCCAGGACCTTTAACAACATGTTTGGTGAAGGCTGTTGCATCCACAAGCCCAACACCCTCACGAATAGCCTTGGCTTCACCCACCGCATATTCCCACCATTTTCCGCGGCGAAAGCTACGAGCTTTTTTATCAAAATCTTCAGGCGCGTCCAGTGGACCAAAGTAATTAGGTCGTTCCCAACCATTCACCCAGCCAAATTGTGCACCGCGAACCTTTTGGCGTTCATACGCAGGGGCCGTGCGGAGCGGTCGCGCTGCAGGGCGTTCTTCATCAGGATGGTGCAGTACATAAACGTGATCATAGCACTCTTCATTTTTACGCATGGCAAATTCTGTGGTTATCCAGTTGCCATAGCGTTTGGGGTCAAGGCTGGCCATATCGATTTCAGCCTCTCCATCCACCATCATCTGCGCCATGTAATAACCAGTGCCGCCGGCTGCAGTGATGCCAAAGCTAAAACCTTCTGCCAGCCACATGTTGCGCAGACCCGGTGCCGGACCCACCAGGGGGTTCCCGTCAGGAGTATAACAAATCGGACCGTTGAAATCATCTTTGAGTCCACTGTCTTCACAGGACGGTACCCGATGTATCATAGCCATATATTGTTCTTCAATTCGCTCCAGCGCTAGCGGGAATAAATCAGCCCGGAAACTATCAGGCACCCCATGCTCAAACCGGGCTGGGGCATCTTTCTCATAAACACCAAGGATCCATCCACCACGTTCTTCGCGTACATAGCTTTGCGCATCTGCATCACGGATCACCGGATGCTCAGGATTACCTGCAGCTCTGTATTCCACCAGCGCTGGATCTTTTTCTAACACGACGAATTGATGTTCAACTGGGATAGCTGGAATCTTAATTCCTAGCATTGAGGCTGTCCGCTGAGCGTGGTTCCCAGAGGCAGTTACCACGTGCTCGGCTGAAATTACTACCTGTTCGTCAGAGGCAACTAGATTACCACCTTTTTCAATCATTTTGGTGCAGGTTACTTCCCAATGCTTGCCAGTCCAATGGAAGCCATCCGCCTGCCATCTGCGTTCGATAGAGACCCCGAACTGCCGCGCACCTTTGGCCATGGCCATGGTGACATCAGCAGGGTTAATGTAGCCATCACTGTCGTGATAGATTGCACCTTTCAGATCTTCAGTATGGATCAAAGGCCATTTCTTTTTAATCTCATCTGGTGTCATAAATACATAAGGTACACCACAGGTCTCTGCAGTAGAGGCGTATAGCTTATATTCGTCCATTCGCTCATCAGTTTGAGCCATACGCAGATTTCCGACCACCGCAAACCCAGCATTCAAACCAGTTTCAGCCTCAAGGGCCTTATAGAAGTCTACTGAGTATTTATGAATATGAGTTGTTGCGTAGGACATGTTGAACAAAGGCAAAAGCCCTGCCGCATGCCATGTAGATCCAGACGTTAACTCATCGCGCTCGATCAGCATGGTATCCCATCCACGTTTACCCAGATGGTAGGCGATTGATGTTCCAACTGCGCCACCGCCGACAACCAAAGCTTTTACTTGCGTCTTCATCGCAAACGACTCCCTATCATGTTCCCCGTACATTGCCCGAAGTCACCCCAAAATAGGAAGACTCGCCGACCTCCCAGTTACAAAACCGACCTTGAAACATTTTTTAGGCCTTCGTGGCAGAGAGTGTCGACATAATTTGGTTTAGTAACGAAGGGGTGCTGCAGCCAATAAAATTGTCAATACTTAGAGTTTGATTTGTACAGCTCGCCACTTTTCTTCGTTTCGGTAAAATAGAAAATTGTTAAGCTTATGAGGCTGGCCCTTCCACAATTACTATTTGGCCTGAGCTTTCACCGAGCTAAGTAGCCTCGCGACAAGACTAAAATAGTCCAACATGTACAACCGACAATCTCAATAGCTTAAACACTCCCTCCTATTACCGGATGTCAGTTTTACTTACCTGGACCTATATGTTGGTAAAATATCATCTGCGTGGGTAGTGGCTTCGTATACACCGCGAGCAATTGCACGGCTCAAACAGACAGCGGCAGAAGCAGCAACATCACGAAATATATTATAGTCAACAGTACCCTTGCTAGTCGAAACGCCAAAAATCAAATCGCCATCAAGGGGTGTATGCGACGGAATAATAGCGCGTGCCATCCCGTCATGGGCAGTGACAGCTAGACGGTGACATTGAGTTTTACTCAAAGGCGCATCAGTAGCAACAATTGCTATCGTTGTATTTGACATCTCAGCATTGAAAACCATCATCGCCGCTTCTTTGAGGCTTTGTTTTTTATTAAAGTTAGCTTGCTCCGGATCAATACCCATACCACCAAATTCACCACCTACTTCAAAAGGCGCTGCCCAAAAATATTTACCGCCACCTGTGGTAACACTACCCATAGGATTAGCCACAACTAAAGCGCCAACCGTATAGCCGTTCCCCAAAATAACAGAAGCTGAGCCCAAACCACCCTTTTGCATTGCGGCCAAAGCGCCTGTGCCAGCACCCACGGTACCCAGAGAAAATTCAGATGAGGCACTGCTGAGCGCTTCTCGCCCAAGTTCACGGTATGGATTTTCTATCCAATCCTTATTGCCACCATTAATCAAATCAAAAATGATTGCACCGGGCACTATTGGAACTCGCATCGGACCCACTGGGAAGCCCCGCCCCATTTTTCGCAAACCATCCATAACACCAGAACAGGCATCAAGGCCAAAAGCAGATCCACCAGACAAAACAAGCGCATCAATTTGATCAATAGTTTTATCTGGTGCCAACAGATCTGTTTCCTTGGTTCCGGGTGCCCCGCCCATCACGTGAACACTTGCCGTAAACGGCGCGTCTCCTACCAAAACCGTACTGCCAGTCTTAAAAAAATCTACTTGGGAATTACCAACTTTTAGTCCAGCAACATCCGTTATCAAATTTCTGGGACCAGGCTTAGATACAACGTCCACCATCAACCTCCAGTGCCACACCCGTTATCATACTGGCCTCATCTGAACATAAAAAACAAGCAGCATTGCCCATATCTTCTGGAGTTGAAAATCGACCAATTGGGATTGTTGATAAAAATTTTGTACGAATTTCTGGTGTATCCTCACCCATGAATGACTTCAAAAGCGGCGTCTCACCTGC
Source organism: Planktomarina sp. (assembly GCA_031920365.1). Taxonomy (GTDB): domain Bacteria; phylum Pseudomonadota; class Alphaproteobacteria; order Rhodobacterales; family Rhodobacteraceae; genus Planktomarina. The sequence goes on from JAVLEV010000047.1 coordinate 4,989, forward strand.
AACTGGATTAATAGCGTTTACACGAATACCCGCTGGTGCAAGTTCAACCGCCATCCCTTTAGTCGCAGTAATCATCCACCCCTTTGAAGCATTATACCATGTCAAGCGCGGTCTAGGGGACACTCCTCCTGTCGAAGCTACATTCAGTATCGCGCCGCACCCGCGGTCTTTGAAGTGGGGAACAAATGCCTGCGCAGTCAGGTAGACAGACTTGATATTAACGTTATAAACTTTTTCAAAATCTGCCGCGGTAACGTCTTCCAATGCTAGAGGCAAGTGAGTGACACCTGCATTGTTCACTAAAATATCCAAATGCCCAAACGCACTTAAAACCGTACTTCTCAATGCAATAATACTGTCCCAATTAGACACGTCACAAAGTTGAGCAATACCTCCAATTTCAGTCGCAATAGTTTGCGCGCCGTCTAAATTTAAATCTGCAACAACAACCTGAGCACCTTCAGCGGCAAATTTTCGGGCAATACCCGCACCAAAACCTGAGGCGCCACCTGTCACAATTGCAGTTTTTCCTTTAAGTCTCATAAAATCACCCATGCCAAGCTGCCACTGTTTTTAATGAAGAAAACCCGTATAATGCTTCAAAACCTTTTTCACGCCCATGTCCTGATTTACCAACGCCCCCAAATGGCAGTTCAACTCCTCCACCTGCACCATAATTATTAATAAATACTTGACCAGACTTTAACTTCTTGGCTAGCCGCATTTGTCGCCCCCCATCTTGGGTCCAAATGGATGCAACCAATCCATACTCAGTATTATTTGCAATTTCTAAAGCTTCTAACTCAGTATCAAATGGAATGATCACTTGCACAGGCCCAAAAATTTCATCTTGAGCAAGGGGGTGATTTGGGGGGACATCTCTGAACAGAGTTGGGCGTACATAAAAACCACCCTCCTGAGACACAATATTGCCCTGCGCTGCTACGTTCAAATCAGAACCACGATTGATAAACCGAGCAACAATTTCTTTTTGTCGTGCTGAGATTAACGGGCCAAGGGCTAAATCATCCACCGCAGGGCCAACTTTTAGTTCCGAGTATGCTTTTGCCATGCGACTGCAAACTGCATCATAAATACCTCTCTGGACAAGAATGCGGCTAGAAGCCGAGCATGTTTGCCCAGCATTTTGGATGCCTGCATTCACCAAAAATGGCAAAGCGCGGTCCAAGTCCGCATCATCAAAAACTAATTGTGGCGACTTGCCCCCCAGCTCCAACGTAACCGGAACCACGTTTTGTGCTGCCGCTGCTTGGATTAGCTGACCAGTCCTTACAGAACCCGTAAAAGATATATGTTGAATACCTGGGTGAGATGAAAGCGCAGCGCCTGCCTCTGAACCCAACCCAGTCACGACATTAAGTGCGCCAGCTGGCAGTCCTGCCTTCTGCGCAATCGCAGCAAACGCCAACGCAGTCAGACAAGCTTCTTCAGCGGGTTTCAACACGCAAGCGTTACCCATCGCAAGTGCGGCACCCACGGATCTTCCAACTATTTGCATTGGGTAATTCCACGGGACAATATGACCTGTCACACCATGCGGTTCGCGCAATGTGTAGACCGTATACTCGTCAAGATAAGGAATAGTCTCACCAGTAACTTTATCTGCCGCACTGCCATAAAATTCCATATAACGAGCAAGAGCCGTGGCGTCCGCCCGCGCTTGCGTTAGCGGTTTCCCAACGTCAAACGCCTCAATCTTCGCAAGATCCTCCACATGATTGAGAACTGCCACTCCTATTTTGATTAGGATCCTGCCCCGATCTAGAGCGGTCATTGCACCCCACTCGCCAGCTAATGCGGATTGGGCAGCGCTAACAGCCGCATCGACATCTTGAGCGTTTCCACGTGCGATGCTAGCAATTGGCTTATTGGTCGAGGGATCAATAACTTCAATTTCCGCATCAGCTTGAACCCAAGCGCCACCAATTAAATTATGGGCCCTTGGAATATCAAACATTTTTAATAGCATATGTAACCTCCGGAAGTTTTGGCGCAGCGGCAATCAAGCTTTGCGTGTAAGCGTGTTGTGGATTCGAAAAAACTTGTTCGGTTTGACCTTGCTCCACAATTTGACCAAGCTGCATGACGATCACACGATCGGTAATCGTCCGTACGACTGATAGGTCATGGCTTATGAATAGGTATGCCAAAGGTCGTTTTCGACATAAATCAGCAATCAAATCTAAAACCTGAGCGCGTATCGTTACATCTAAAGCAGAAACAGCTTCGTCAAATACGATGAGTTGAGGTTCAATAATCAGCGCACGGGCAATAGCGATCCTTTGGCGTTGCCCACCAGAAAACTCATGAATATATTTTTTTGCATCACTAGCTATTAAGCCAACATCCGCCAGAGCTTTCGAAATCGCCAGATCTCTGTCTTTACCAACCGGAGCATTCTCCAAAACATGAAGTGGTTCTGCAATCAACCTATCTACTCGGTGGCGGGGATTAAAGGATCCATACGGGTCTTGAAATACAACCTGCATCTTGCGGCGGACCTCCAAATTTGGATTTTTTTGTACAAAAACTGATTGGCCATCGATCGTGATTTGACCTTGTTGAACCTCTTCAAGCCCTAAAATAGCTCGCGTCAGAGTTGATTTACCACACCCACTTTCACCAACTAACCCTACACGTTCACCTTGGGATATGTGAAAACTGATGCCATCTAATGCTTGAAACTTTGGACGAGATCCAAAAACTGACTTGCGCGGCAAATTATAAGTCCGTACCACAGATTCAACTAATAAAAGTGGTGCTGACGGTATATATTTCGGTAGAATAACTTTGTGCGTGGAAGCATTAAATAGAGCCTTAGTGTAAGGATGCCGCATATTACGCAACAACTCCTGCGTTCTTGCAGATTCAACCACACGCCCATTCTGCATCACCACAATTTTATCTGCAATTTCTGCTACAACAGCCAAGTCATGTGTAATGATCAATAGCCCCATATCGAAGTCAGCGACCAAGTCTTTGAGAAGCTCCAGAATGCGCGCCTGCGTTGTTACATCCAACGCAGTTGTCGGTTCGTCCGCAATCAGCAATTTTGGACGTAATGCTATAGCCATTGCAATAACAACCCTTTGGCGTTGGCCACCAGACAATTCATGCGGATAACGAAAAGGGTCAACTGTTAGGCCAACACGCTGCAACATATCAGCAGCGCGCCTATTGGCATCAAACTTTGAGACCCTCTCATGAACCATGATAGTTTCAGCAACTTGGCTACCAATCGTTTTTACAGGATTAAGAGCCGTCATAGGCTCTTGAAATACCATGCCCATAGCACGCCCTCGCATCCTGCATAGATCATGTTCCGACGTTGTCAGAATATTCTTGTCCTCTAACCAGATGAACCCTTTAGTCACCGATCCACGAGGTAAAAGACCCATAGCAGCCAGCGCCGTCAGTGATTTTCCTGACCCACTCTCCCCTGTGATTGCCACAACCTCACCCGGGAGCATGTCGATAGAGACGGCCTGCAGAATTGGGGCGCCATCTATGGAAAGTGACAGATTCTTAACGCTTAAAAGGCTCATATTTGGTCACTCTTGATACGTGGGTCAAAAAGATCTCGCAGGCCATCCCCCATCAGATTCAAACCGAGAACCATAAGTAAAATAGCAAGCCCTGGGACAAGTGCTACATGAGGCGCAATGCTAACTAATGTTTGTGCATCAGAAAGCATACGGCCCCAACTTGCAGTAGGGGGTTGCGCGCCCAACCCAATGTATGAAAGCGAGGCTTCTGCCAAAATGCCGAGACTAAATTGTATTGTCCCTTGAACAATCATCAAATTAGTAATGTTTGGAAGAATATGTTCAATCGAAATACGTGCCTCAGACTTTCCACAAACTCTGGCAGATAAAACAAAATCTCGTTCCCAGAGCGGAAGTGCTGCCGCACGTGTAAGGCGAGCAAAAACTGGGATATTAAAGATACCTATAGCAACAATAGCATTAACGGCCGAGGCCCCGAAGACAGCTGTGATCAAAATTGCAATTACCAAGGAAGGAAACGCAAATATAAGATCATTTCCACGCATTATAATTTCATCAATAAAGGATCCTTGCCGGGCTGCAGAAAAGAGTCCCAAAGGCACCCCAATCGTAAGCCCAATGCCAACAGCTAATAACGCCACAGCAATTGACGTGCGTGCTCCCATCATGATCATTGATAGAATATCACGGCCGAAGTGATCGGTCCCCAACCAATGATTTAAACTAGGAGTTTTTAATTTGTTCACAATTTTTAGTGTTTCGATATCATAGGGTATCCAAAAAAAGGATATGCATGCCAACCCTATAAATATTATACTTAGGAAACTACCAATAATTAGGCCGCGTTTCATACTTTACTTCTTAGTCTTGGATCAACAGCTGCATAGGCAAGATCTACCGCAAAATTAACTATGATCACTGTGAATACCAACAGCATCACAACACTTTCAACAACTATTAAATCCCGTGCCGAGATTGCTTGAAAGATCAAACGCCCAAGGCCTGGTAAAAAGAAAATTTGTTCAATTATAATACCACCCGCTAAAAGGAACGAAAACTGCATACCAATGATAGTAAGAACTGGAATAAGCGCGTTACGCACAGCGTGCCTCCAGAGAGCTTGACTTCGTGTCAGTCCCTTAGCGCGCGCCGTTCTTATAAAATCTTCAGAAAGCATATCTAATAACGAGGATCGCATAATACGTGCAAGAATTGCAGCCTGGGGGAGAGCCAACGATATGGCAGGAAGTGTAAGTGATTTCAGTCCCTGTAATGGGTTACTCCAGCCTGGAAACCCTCCAGCAGAAAACCAACGTAGGTGAATGGCGAAGATCAGAACCATTATCATCGCAAACCAAAAATTAGGAATAGCAACTCCCATCTGCGTTGCCCCCATTATTGTGACATCACTTGCCCCACCGCGACGGCTTGCAGCGAAAATACCAGCTGGAAACGCAATAAGTGTCGAGAGTATTAGCGCATAAATAGCAAGTGGTAGAGAGACCCAAATTCTATCAGAAATTAACTCTGAAACAGGCGTCTTATAGGTCCAAGAGTTTCCAAAATCGCCTTGCAATAAGCCAATTACCCAGTCAAAATACCTAACCACCAAAGGCTGATCAAGGCCCATTTCGCTGCGTAATGCAGCAAGCGTATCTTCTCGTGCGTTTATGCCCAACATAAAAGAAGCCGGGTCACCAGGGATAATTTCAATAACTGAAAAGATTACCAGCGACGCAATTATGAGGCTAATAATTAGGGATAAAAATCGACCAAAAATATAGCGGATCATTTCAAAAAACCTCACTGGCCCTGTCATGCAGCCTTATCAATGATAATATGCCTATTTCCACTCTTAAATATCATGAAGTTCTTGCAACTTTTAACTATTATAAACTGGAATTTATCTTCATCCGTTCTTTTGTCAGCATATATGGCCTTGGCGCTTATAAACGCCAAGACCAGTTAATTTTAATCTGCCCAACTTACAACTGTCAGGTCAACAGCTGCAGTTGGTTGGTTAACCCAAAGACCGCGGACGCCAGCCTTTGCGACCGTTGCGACCGCCAGTTCAAACAAATATCCATTCACATAATCTTCTGAGATTATAGTCTGGGCTTTGGCCAACAAAGCTGAGCGACCTGCCGGATCAGCAGTTGCATTAAGTTCTACCATCAGCTCCTGAAAAACAGCATTGTCATATTGGAAATAGTATTCTGGGTTAGCATAAATTCCGATATCCATTGGCTCGGTATGGCTCACAATCGATAAGCCAAAGTCCTTTGCCTTAAAGACTTCTTCTATCCACTGTGACCATTCCAAATTACTAATCTCTGCATTAATCCCAACTTGGCGCAATTGGCTGGCAATTATTTCACCACCACGACGCGCGTAAGAAGGAGGCGGTAATTTCAATGTTGTTGAAAAGCCGTCAGGGAATCCTGCTTCCACAAGAAGTGCTTTAGCTTTAGCTGGATCATAAGAAGAGTTACCTAACAGGTCAATATAATCAGGGTTATGCGGCGCAAAGTGCGTCCCAATCGGAGTGCCATATCCAAACATCGCACCATCAATAATGGCCTGACGGTCTATGGCGTGAGCAACTGCTTTGCGTACCAATAAATTATCAAATGGCGGCATTTTATTGTTAGTGGAAAGAATTGTTTCTCCTTCGGTGTTACCAACAAGAACCTGAAAGCGCCCATCAGCTTCAAATTGGGGTAGATTTTCGGGTGCTGGAAAGCCTACAAAAACGTCTACATCTTCAGCCATCACAGCGGCGAACGCCGCTGTTGGGTCCGAAATAAAACGGAATGTAGCACTTTCTAATACTGCAGCAGTTCCCCAATAGCTATCGTTGCGTACTAACTCCAGACGATCACCTTGAACCCAGTCACTAAAGGTAAAAGCACCAGTTCCAATAGGATTTGATGCTATATTCTCAATGCTTTCTGGCGCAACAATAACCGCATCACCCCAAGCCATATTAAACAGGAAACTGCCGTTGGGTTGATCAAGGGTAACTTTTACAGTGGTAGAATTAACTACTGAAACGTCTATAATACCAGAAAAGAGCCCCTTTTGTGCGTTAGTGCTATCTTCAGACCGGGCACGATCCAAGCTAAACTTCACATCTTCTGCATCCATTGATGTACCGTCATGAAACATAACTCCGCTATTCAGGCTAAAAGTATAAACGGTTCCATCACTAGAAATATCCCAACTCTTCGCAAGACCAGGAACTACAGCGCCGTCACCTTCAAAGCGCGTTAGTCCTTCAAATACGTTTGAGTACAAAACACTATCGATCGCTTGTGCCGCACCACCTGTTGGGTCGAGATTAGGTGGCTCTAACTGAATAGCGACAGTTATATCTGTTTGCGCAGATGCCATACTCGCAAGTAAGGCAACTGCACTAGCTGTCGCAGTAAATACAGAATTTCTCATAAGCTTTCTCCCAATTTATATTATTTTTGTAATAAAATATCCGCAAGACAACGAGCCATAACTTGCACACTATCCATCATGTCTTCTACTCCTACGTACTCGTCAGGTTTATGGGCAAGCTCAAGTATACCGGGCCCATAGGCTACGCAATTCTTCAATGTACCAATTCGGTCGATATGTTTTTGATCATATGTCCCAGGAGACGCCACAAATTCCGCAGGCTTTCCCATGACAATTTCGATTTGTTTAGCCACGCTTACGGCAATAGGAGCGTCACGATCAGTCATCGATGGCAAGACGCTATTTAGTTCACGCATTTCATATTCAAACTTAGGCCTTTCAGTTTTTAACTCGTCCAAAAGGTTTTCAACTTCATCTCGAACGCCAGCTAAAGTTTCTTCAACTAAAAAGCGCCGATCAATTACGATGCGGCAACTGTCAGGGACACAATGCGCCGGCAAACCTGTAAAGTCTTCATCTTGCTCTGGCTGACCACCATGAATTGAATTAATATTCATTGTCGAGGAGCGGGCACCATCCGGAACTACAGGCATATCGGTGCGTCTTGCGGCCATTACTGGGAAAAGGTGGGTTTCAAATTTGTCGATTACAGCGCCCATGTGCCGAACGGCACAGTCGCCAAGAAATGGCATCGAACCATGTGCAATCTCGCCAAAAGTCTCAATCTCAGCCCACCAACCTCCTCGGTGACCCAAGCATACACGATCCTTATTCAACGGCTCTGGTATAATAACATGTTGGACTCGCTTCGGATTGAAGTATCCCTTTTCAGCCAAATATGCGACACCACCATACCCACCAGACTCCTCGTCACCAGTAGCAGATATCTCGATAGCACCCAGGAAGTCAGGGTTAGTATCAATAAACGACTCAGCTGCAATTATTGAGGCAGCCAACCCGCCCTTCATATCACAAGAACCCCGGCCATAGATTTTTCCATCGACCAAGGCAGCACCGAACGGGTCCTGTGTCCAACCGCTTCCAACTTCAACCACATCAATATGGCTATTGAAGTGAACGCAGTCTCCGGCACGCGCACCGTCTCGACGCGCAACCAAATTCCATCGCGGATATTTATCACTGTCCCCTGGAGTTCCATAAGCCCGCACTAGTTCAGTGACGAATCCACTTTTAGTGAGTCTTTTATCAAGAAATTCACAAATCTCCCTATAATTTTCACCAGGAGGGTTGAGGGTCGGAATACGGATCAGATCTTGTGTCAGGAAAATCAAATCATCTCGTCTAGAAGCAATTTCGTTTAAAAGTGGTTCGAGCTTGGCCTGCTGGCGTAAATTTGTCATAAAAGCAGTATTAAGAAAAATAAATACGGTGGCAATACCGTAATAGTACGGTAAAATTTTTATGGTTAATTATACTAAACTGGCTTTTGACAATGCCCCTGTTGG
>JAVLEV010000048.1:0-2669 GCA_031920365.1 Planktomarina sp.
GGGTGATGGCGAAGCGTTTTCGGAAGGCTAGTGGCATCTCAGCTACTAGAAGTTTTATAGGTATGGTGGAGGTGTTTGAAGTCACGACACAGTTATCGTTAATCACCGCATCTAACCGCTTGTAAAGATCGCGCTTGATGTCGAGGCGCTCAACAACCGCTTCTACAATCCAATCGCAATCGGCCAGCTTGTGGAAGTCTGCATCAATCGTACCGGTTTCGATCAATGTGATATTGCTGCGCCGATGCAATGGCGCTGGCTCGGAGTTTTGCAACCGTTCGAGCGCATACTCCGTCGCTTTAGATGTGAGGTCTAGCAACAGAACTTTATGGCCTGCGTTTGCGATTTGCCCAGCAATACCGGACCCCATAGTGCCTGCGCCGATAACTGCGATGCGTTTAAATGTCATACTGTATTCGATTCTTAGAAAAAAGCCCGAAGGGCTTTGTTTACGTCAAAAGGTTGCTCAGTGATCGACATATGGCCTGAGTGAGGTATCTCAACCAACTCACCGCCTAGCGCGCTGTGTAGCGCTAATCCAGTTTTACGGGGCGTCATACGGTCTTGTCCGCATACGACCGTGAGTGTCGGGCAGGTAACTGTTGCCGCAGCGGTTGGGCCGTTGATGTAGGTATTGCAAGCGGCAAGGCCTGTATGCAGAGAACCTGGCGCGTTACTCGCCATTAGTCGGCTGCCGTAGTGCATATGAGAGGTACCTGGCATTGTGTGTTCATGAATATGTCCAGACGGACCGTGGCCCCAATCCATCATAGCGGTGATTGCTGCGCTCTCTTTAGTGGCGGCTAAGTCTACCAAAGCGTCATTCACAGGGATCGTAAGAGCGGTACTGATAAATGCCGCTTTGGACACCAGATTTGGATAGCGGCTTGCTAATTCCAGCTCAATCAAGCCGCCCATGGAATGGCCAACCAATGTAGCCTTTGTGATTCCAATAGCTTGCATGAAATCGGCATACCAATCGGCCATGAGCTCCACCGTTTCGATAGCTTTTCCTCCGGATAAGCCATGTCCGGGCATGTCTGGCGTGATGCATTGCCAACCTCGATTTGCAAAGAACCGGTGTTGCAACATAAAGCCAAGGTGTGATTGACCGGAGCCGTGAATAAATATTACAACGTTACCCTTAACATTAAAGTTGCGACCACCAGTGGAGGCGAAGATTTCTGTATTGTGCAGTGTGACCTTCATGCGGTGTCTACTTTGGTAGCAGCCACTCTACCGGCGGTGCGTAGCGCCTGCTTAAAGTCATCCTTAAGATCTTTGATATCCTCCAGACCTACAGAGATTCGGATTAGGTCATCAGTTAATCCAGCAGTTACCATTGCATCCGCTGAAAGGTGTGAATGGGTAGTTGAGCCAGGATGAATAACCAAGGTTTTAGCGTCGCCCACATTTGCTAGGTGGCTAGCCAATTGCACGCCTTCGATGAAGGACTGGCCGGCGATGCGCCCACCTTTGATGCCGCATGCAATGATTGAGCCCTGGCCCTTTGGCATCAAACGCATGGCGGCTTCATGATCAGGGTGATCAGGCAAGCTGGGATGTTTTACCCAGGCTATTTGCTCGTGATTAACTAGAAAATCCAATATTTCTTTGGTGTTTGATATATGTTTTTCCATACGGAGGCCGAGGGTTTCCAGCCCTTGTAGGATATAAAACGCATTCTGAGGCGACATGCAGGGACCCACATTCATCATGCCTTCGGTTCTTATCCGTACCGAAAGTGCGGCAGGGCCAAACTCTTCCCACAAGACTGCGCCTTGATAGCCAAAATGTGGCGTAGTGAGGGTGGGAAACTTATCGTTCTGCCCCCAATTAAAGTTACCGCCATCGATTACGGCACCGCCCAAGGCAATGCCGTGGCCACCAATCCATTTGGTCAGAGAGTGGATTACAACATTTGCGCCCAGCTCAATGGGTTTTATCATCCACGGTGTATTAAATGTGGCGTCGATTACTAAGGGAATTTCTGCGGCGTTAGTGATCGCGGCTATTGCAGGCACATCCATGATGTCCATACCTGGGTTTCCTATTACCTCACCAAATACCATTTTGGTATTTGGTCGAATAGCCTCCGCAATGGCGGCTGGGTCATTTGGCGCCACAAAGGTCGTTTCAATACCGTAGCGTTTTAGCGTATGCTGAAATAGGTTGATATTTGCGCCATACATTTGGGATGAGCTGACAATGTGGTCACCCGCAGAGCAAAGAGCCAAGACGGTCACGAATAATGCTGACATACCAGAGGCCGTCGCAATGGCCGCTACGCCACCATCAAGGGCTGCCAACCTTTGCTCCAAAACTGCCACCGTTGGATTGGTCAACCGAGAATAGATATGGCCACCAACCTCCATATTGAACAGCGCAGCTGCATGTTCGGTACTATCGAACACATAGCTCGTAGTCTGGTGGATAGGTACAGCACGGCTTCCGAATCGCACATCGGGGCTTTGGCCTGCATGCAAAGAAAGGGTGTCAAACTTGTAGTCGGCCATGAGGGAGCTCCAAAATGCAATTTTCTTTACAGTTGGTAAACGCCAATCTGCTATATCTCAAGTAGTTGATGGGTGGAGACCATTTTGTAGCAAATAAGTATTTGTGCAATGATTCCATCTGCCCGCACTGCTGAGCGCCTTTCACCTAGTCCT
>JAVLEV010000048.1:2769-13381 GCA_031920365.1 Planktomarina sp.
CAATAGTGGTCTCAAAATTTAACGAAGAGGCTTGATTTCAAATTTGGTCTTACCCGAGGGTGGCAACTGGCCCTAAAGATGTTATTGTGTATAGCCTAGTTCAAAGGCAGGATTAGAACTTCAGATTTGTTATGGGAGATTCTCATGGCACTACAATGCTTTTAAGGAGCTGATATATGAAAATGACCACCGAAGAAGCATTTGTAAAAACGCTTCAAATGCACGGGATTCGTCACGCTTTTGGTATCATTGGTTCTGCCATGATGCCCATTTCTGATATCTTCCCAAAAGCTGGTATTATGTTCTGGGATTGTGCTCATGAAGGCTCTGCAGGGATGATGGCCGATGGTTATACACGCGCCACAGGCGAAATGTCGATGATGATCGCGCAAAACGGTCCAGGCATTACTAATTTTGTGACCGCTGTCAAAACTGCCTATTGGAACCACACCCCTTTGCTGTTGGTCACGCCTCAAGCGGCCAATAAGACAATCGGCCAAGGCGGCTTCCAAGAAGTTGAGCAAATGAAACTATTTGAAGATATGGTTGCTTATCAAGAGGAAGTTCGTGACCCAACTCGGGTCGCAGAAGTTTTGAACCGTGTTATTATGCAAGCCCATCGCGCATCTGCCCCTGCCCAGATCAACATCCCACGGGATATGTGGACGCAAGTGGTTGATATTGAGCTTCCAAAGATTGTAGCATTTGAGCGCCCGCAGGGCGGTGATGATGCAGTGGCTGAAGCCGCAAGGCTGATTTCTAATGCAAAATTTCCAGTTATCCTAAATGGTGCTGGTGTGGTTTTGGCCGATGCTTTTGACGCTGTGGCTGACTTGGCTGAGCGGTTGGATGCGCCAGTTTGCGTGGGCTATCAGCATAATGACGCCTTCCCAGGTTCGCATCCTTTGTTCGCGGGACCTTTGGGTTATAACGGTTCAAAAGCCGGTATGGAATTAATCTCACGTGCCGATGTTGTTTTGGCTTTGGGCACGCGGCTTAACCCGTTCTCAACTTTGCCAGGTTACGGTATTGATTATTGGCCAACTGATGCGAAAATTATCCAGGTCGATATTAACCCCGATCGCATTGGCCTCACCAAGCCAGTTGCTGTGGGCATTATTGGTGATGCAAAGAAAGTGGCGCAGGGCATCTTGGGTCGGTTGTCAGAGGGCGCAGGTGATGCCGGCCGCGCTGATCGTAAAAACCTGATTTCCACAACTAAATCTGCTTGGGCGCAAGAGTTGACCTCGATGGATCACGAAGATGATGATCCGGGCACAACTTGGAACCAACGCGCACGGGCGGACAAGCCTGACTGGATGTCTCCTCGTATGGCTTGGCGCGCTATTCAATCGGCTTTGCCTAAAAATGCAATTATTTCTTCAGATATCGGTAATAACTGTGCAATCGGTAATGCCTACCCCTCTTTCGACGAGGGCCGCAAGTACCTTGCGCCGGGCCTGTTTGGCCCTTGTGGCTACGGCTTGCCATCAATTGTTGGTGCCAAAATTGGCCAGCCACATGTGCCAGTTGTGGGTTTTGCAGGTGACGGCGCCTTTGGGATAGCCGTCAATGAGCTGACGGCTATCGGTCGTGATGAATGGCCAGCAGTGACACAGATTGTATTTAGAAACTATCAATGGGGAGCTGAAAAGCGCAACTCAACATTGTGGTTCGATGACAACTTTGTAGGTACGGAGCTCGATACCAAAGTATCTTACGCTGGTATTGCGCAGGCATGTGGTCTTCAGGGTGTTCAGGTTCAAACTATGGATGAGCTGACAGCTGTTTTAAACCAAGCGATTAAAGACCAGATGGAAAATAACAAAACGACTGTGATTGAGGTGATCTTGAATCAAGAACTAGGGGAGCCTTTCCGTCGAGATGCGATGAAAAAGCCAGTCCAGGTTGCGGGTGTTATAGCCGCAGATATGGCCGCAGAATAGGGGAGTTGAGTGTGGCGGCGTTACGAGAAATACTTGCCGTTACGTCGGACGTCAAACCGACAATTGTACTCAGTGAGGGTGCTGACCTTCGCGTTGCAGAGGCTGCAGTTGCAGCCTCTGTTTCTAATTTAGCAAAGATTATTTGTGTGGGGGAGGTGACCGCGGTGAGCGCATCTCTAAACGCTGTTGGTGTGGGTGTCGGTAACATCAAAATTGAAGATCCCCAGACTAGTAGGCGTCTGGTAGGCTATGTTGACGATTATGTGCAAAAGCGTGCTGAGAAAGGGATGACGCCAGATAGAGCTCGCGCCGAACTATCGCAACCTAATTTCTTTGCTGCGGCCATGGTGGCGGCTGGAGATGCAGATGGGACGATTGGTGGGGCCGTCTATTCTACGCCGGACATAATTCGGGCAGCACTTAAGGTCATTGGGACAGCCCCACAAACCAAGCTTCTGTCCTCATTCTTCTTTATGTTGTTTGAAGACCGCCTCGACCTTCCCAGTCAAATAAATGTCTTTGCGGATTGTGGGTTGGTTATTGACCCAACCGCTGAAGAGCTAGCGGACATTGCAATTGCCTCGGCTAGTTCAATGCAAAGTTTAACTGGAATTGATCCTAAAATTGCAATGCTTTCCTTCTCTACTCGAGGCAGTGCCAAACACCCGAGTGTCACTAAAGTGGCCGAGGCCACAGCTATTGTGCGCGGCTTGCGCCCAGATCTTGCGGTTGACGGTGAGTTGCAATTCGATGCTGCTATGGTGCCTTCTGTTGGGGCATCTAAGGCGCCCGATTCCCCAGTGGCTGGCCAAGCTAATATCTTTGTGTTTCCTAATCTTGATGCGGGAAATATTAGCTATAAAATCGCACAACGCTTTGGTGGTGCCAAGGCAATTGGGCCGATTTTGCAAGGGCTTGCAAAGCCTGCGAACGACTTGTCGCGTGGATGTACTACCAGTGACATCATCGATATGATTTCTGTTACGGTGGCGCAATCCGCTACAAAAAAAACCTGATCGGCAGGCAATAAGGGGTCCTTTCATGGGATTTGAACAACCAAAATTGAACCTATCACCTAAAGTGAGTGATGAGATACGTAAGACCACCTGCTACATGTGCGCCTGCCGTTGTGGGATCGATGTACATATGAAAGAGGGAAAAGTTGCCTATATTGAGGGTAACCGCGGTCATCCTGTTAATAAGGGTGTTCTTTGCGCCAAAGGGTCAGCGGGCATTATGCAGGTGAATGCTCCCTCACGTCTGCGTGCGCCGCTTAAACGGGTAGGAGAACGTGGTTCCGGTGAGTTTGAAGAAATATCATGGGATGAAGCTTTGCAATTAGCACAGGATTGGCTAGAGCCAGTCCACAAAGAAAACCCCGAAAAACTAGCATTTTTTACCGGTCGTGATCAATCTCAAAGCTTTACCTCCTTTTGGGCGCAAGGTTTTGGTACTCCCAACTATGCTGCCCATGGTGGTTTCTGTTCTGTGAATATGGCGGCTGGTGGTATCTATACAATGGGTGGCTCTTTTTGGGAGTTTGGCCAACCAGATTGGGAACGTACCAAATTGTTTATGCTATTTGGTGTTGCTGAAGATCACGATAGTAACCCGATCAAAATGGGGTTGGGCAAGTTAAAGGAGCGCGGTGCCAAGGTGATTGGTGTTAACCCAATCCGCACGGGCTACAACGCCATTGCCGACGAATGGGTGGGTATCACGCCTGGTACTGATGGCTTGTTTATCTTGTCGATGGTGCATCTGTTGCTTAAGGCCGGAAAGGTTGACCTGAATTACCTGGCACAGTTGACTAATGCCCCGGCACTAGTGGACAGTACAGAGGGTCCAAACAAGGGTCTGCTTCTGCGCGGTAAAGATGATAAACTGCTTGTGGTCGACCGAAATACTGGCAGGCTTGTTGCTTTTGATACCAAGGGCATCACACCAGATTTGGCCGCTACCTATCAAGGTCACCGTACGGTATTTCAGCACCTGGCTGAGCGCTATATGTCGGATAAATATGCGCCTGAGAATGTGGCGGA
Organism: Planktomarina sp.; assembly: GCA_031920365.1. Classification (GTDB taxonomy): domain Bacteria; phylum Pseudomonadota; class Alphaproteobacteria; order Rhodobacterales; family Rhodobacteraceae; genus Planktomarina. The sequence goes on from JAVLEV010000048.1 coordinate 6,758, forward strand.
GCGCTGTGGTATCCCCGCTGAGCGCATTCGCGCAATTGCTGCTGATTTAGCACGCGTGGCATTTGACGAGTCTTTTGAGTTGGACCAACCCTGGACCGATTTTAGGGGCAATAAACATGACACCATGATTGGCCGCCCGGTGTCGTTCCACGCCATGCGCGGGGTATCGGCTCATTCCAACGGCTTTCAGACCTGCCGCAGTTTGCACTTATTGCAAATCATCCTTGGCACGGTTGAAGTGCCGGGCGGCTTTCGCTTCAAGCCCCCATATCCAAAACCTGTCTCAGCGCACCCAAAACCGCATTGTAAAGTAACGCCTGGAGCCGCTCTGGATGGCCCGCATTTGGGCTATGTTCGCGGGCCGGATGATCTGTGCTTAAAAGAAGATGGCAGCCCGGCGCGCATCGATAAAGCATACACTTGGGAAAACCCAATGTCCGCCCACGGATTGATGCATATGGTGATCTCTAACGCTTACGCCGGTGATCCCTACAAGATCGACGTCCTCTTCATGTATATGGCAAATATGAGCTGGAACAGTTCGATGAACACGGGTGGTGTGATGAAAATGCTCACCGATAAGGATAAAAACGGCGATTACGTAATTCCGAAGATCATCTATTCTGATGCCTATTCTTCTGAAATGGTTGCCTATGCTGATCTGATCTTGCCAGATACCACATACCTCGAGCGTCACGACTGTATTTCGCTATTGGACCGGCCAATTTGTGAGGCCGATGGCGCCGCCGACAGTATTCGCTGGCCGGTGGTGGAGCCGGACCGCGATGTGCGGGGCTTTCAATCTGTTTTGGTCGACTTGGGTGCGCGCATGGGTCTAAAGGGCTTTGTGAATGAAGATGGTTCGGCTAAATATAAAGATTATGCCGACTACATTGTTAACCATGAGCGCCGACCGGGCGTGGGCCCGTTGATTGGTTTTCGCGGTGAGGATGGCAAAGATGAAGGGCGTGGCAAACCTAACCCAGATCAGATGCAGGCTTACATAGACAACGGCGGGTTTTATGAAATTCACGTGCCTGATGGTGCTAATTACTATAAGCCTTGGAATGTGGCCTATCAAGATTGGGCGGTAAAAATCGGTATATATGACGCCCCACAACCCTATTTGTTTGATCTCTATTCGGAACCTATGCGTAAATTTCAATTGGCCGCAGAAGGCCACGGTGATCGGCAGCCACCAGAGCACCTGCGCGAACGGATTAAGGAAACCTTGGATCCTCTGCCTATCTGGTATGCACCATTTGAGGATGACAATGTCGACACTTCTGAATTTGACGTCCATGCACTGACCCAACGGCCAATGGCGATGTACCATAGTTGGGGTACACAAAATGCTTGGCTGCGGCAAATCCATGGGCAAAACCCATTGTTTATACCCACTAAGATTTGGGAAGCTAATGGCTTTGTAGAAGGTGATTGGGCACGGGTAACCTCTGCTCATGGTGCCATTGTTGTTCCTGTGGCCCATATGGCCGCTTTGAATGAAAATACAGTTTGGACATGGAACGCCATTGGTAAACGTAAAGGAGCTTGGGCCTTAGATGAAAAGGCACCAGAGGCTACTAAGGGATTTTTGCTTAACCATCTTATTCATGAGCTGATGCCTGAAAAGGGCGATGGCATGCGGTGGGCAAATTCTGACCCTGTCACGGGCCAAGCTGCGTGGTTTGATCTGCGTGTCAAGGTTGATGCCTGCGAAGCCCCGGACGAATGTTCACCACAACTGCCTCCGATCAAGTCCCCAGTGGGCCAGGGGCCTAAGGATCTGAAGTGGAAGGTAGGTAAGTGAAACGTAGCCACGTAATAACAGGCCATGGCGGTGTCCAGCTGCGCGTGCATGACCTCGGCGTAGAGACAGCGCCTGCGATTATATTGCTGCACGGATGGTCACAATGCCATCTCTCGTTTGCCCGTCAAGCTACGCTTGCTGAGAAATTTAGGCTTATTTTGCCAGACTTGCGTGGCCATGGTCAATCTGACAAACCTTTGGATCCGAGCTGCTACAATACTAGCCGCCCTTGGGCTGAAGACATGAATGCGATCATACAAACCCTTAACTTGGTCTCACCGCTGCTAGTGGGTTGGTCAATGGGTGGCTGGGTGGTGATGGATTATCTCGAGCATTTTGGAGATTCGGGTTTGGCCGGTGTGGGACTGATTGGCTCGTCAATCACCACGGGACGACACTTGCCGCCTTCTGCTGCTCAGGTGCGAAATGATCCGCCAGCCAAAGCTTCGGGAATGTATTCTGACGATTTGGAAGAAAACTTGGCTGCTGTGCATGCATTTGTGGGTGTTTGCTTTTACAAAAAGCCTGAAGCTGAAGTGATTGCTCAGGCAGTGGGCTATAACATGCTGGTGCCGCCACCGGTTCGCGCAGCGGCGCGTTTGCGCCAAGAGGATCGCCGGGCGGTAGCCGAGTCCACAACCAAACCATGTTGGGTGGCTTGGGGTGCGTATGAGCGTTTGGCGCCCTCAGATATGGGCGAACAGGCTTTGGCGCATTTCGGAAATGCAAGGGGCAAAGTCTACCAAAATTCTGGCCATTCGCCATTTTGGGAGGAGGCTGGGACCTTTAACGCCGATCTTACCGAGTTTGCCAACAACTGTTTCACGGGGCTTTTCGATGATATCCTTCCTGCTGACAAATCGTATGACTGGGGGAGCGTCCCTGAACGCACTGTTCAGGGGCTGGCGGGCCGTGGGTACGCCAAGCAGAATTTTTTAGCTAAAGCGATGTCCTGCTTATCGCGCAAACACACAACAATGCAACAGAAGCAAAAATGGGGATCCATAAGATGACAACCCTACCGAAAACTACCCAAAAAAAATTAGGTCTGGTTATTGATTTGGATACTTGTGTGGGCTGTCACGCCTGTGTGGTGTCCTGCAAAGGATGGAATACAGAAAATTATGGTGCACCCCTGTCGGATCAAGATGCCTATGGCGCTGATCCTTCTGGGACCTTCCTTAACCGAGTACACTCCTACGAGGTGCAGCCTGAGGCTGGTCCGGCGCAGTTAATTCACTTTCCAAAGTCTTGCCTGCATTGTGAGGACGCACCCTGCGTTACGGTTTGTCCGACTGGTGCTAGCTATAAGCGCCAGGAGGATGGGATTGTCCTGGTCAATGAAGATGCATGCATAGGTTGTGGCCTGTGTGCTTGGGCCTGCCCATACGGCGCACGCGAGATGGATCAAGCCGCTGGTGTGATGAAAAAATGCACCCTCTGCGTGGACCGGATATATAACGAAAACCTTCCTGAAGTGGACCGTGTTCCTTCCTGTGTACGCACCTGCCCGTCAGGTGCCCGGCATTTTGGGGATTTGAGTGATGAAACCTCTGAGGTGTCGAAGTTGGTAAAAGCGCGCGGTGGAATGGATTTAATGCCAGAAATGGGCACCAAACCCGTCAATAAATACTTGCCCCCACGTCCTAAGGATGTAGCTCCTGAATTTGATATTCTGGCGCCCTACCTGGAGCCAGTGGCCAAAACTCATAAAGGTTTTTTGGGTTGGCTTGATAAAGCTTTGGAGAAAATATAATGCACCCTGCTGGTTCTGTAATTGTATTCACGGTGGCTTCTGGGCTTGGTTTTGGATTGCTCACATGGTTGGGGCTCGGTCTGCCTGAAGCTAGTGGCTGGGTGGCGTTTTGGTATTACGCCGTAGGCTTTAGTTTGGCGGGTGGTGGGCTTTTGGCTTCAACCTTTCACCTTGGAAACCCGCAACGGTTTTTGATGGCTTTCTCGCAATGGCGTAGTAGCTGGTTGAGCCGTGAGGGCTGTCTCGCGGTGGCAGGTATGGCTGTCCTAGGGATATTTGCCGTTGGGAAAATTTTCTTGGATACTAATTGGCAGCCTTTGGGATATATTGGCGCTTTCCTGGCAGTTCTCACCGTTTTTGCTACCTCCATGATATATGCCCAGCTCAAAACGGTACCGCGCTGGAATCACTGGAGCACCCCAATTCTGTTTCTATTACTATCATTGGGCGGTGGTGGATTACTGGCGATGCAAATTTTCCCGTCCATGGTATTACTGGCGCTTGCGGGCGTGTTACAGATTGTAGCCTGGCTATCCGGGGATAGCCGCTTCGAGAGCAGCGGCACTGATATTGGCACTGCCACGGGCCTTGGGGTGCGCGGCATCGTGCGTGCGTTTGAGCCACCACACACTGGCAATAATTATTTGCTCAAAGAAATGGTGCACAAGGTTGGGCGTAAACATGCGCTGAAGCTGCGGTTAATTGCTTTTGCACTGATGATCGTTGCACCTTTGGGCTTGCTCATGACCTCTGGTACGGTCTTCATAGTGGTTTTGGCAGTTATATTGCACGCCGCTGGTACATTTGCCCAACGCTGGCTATTTTTTGCAGAGGCGGAGCATGTAGTGGGCCTTTACTATGGCAAGCGCTGATTATTTTTTTCAAATAGGTAATAAAAAATAGGATTTATATCCTTTTTGTGTATGCGCTGTATTGTGGGGTAGCAATATTTATCAAAGAAATTGAAAATTTAGGGTTTCAAATATTATGGTGGTGGACCCTTTACCTTAAATCAACAGATCGGCTGTCGTGTAATCCTCAAAAGCGTCACGGTAATGTTTGCGGCAAAGGGATAGGTAGGTTTCATTACCGCCAATCTGTACTTGGTCTCCTGCGGTGACGGCTTTTCCTGTACTATCAAACCTTACAACCATGGTGGCTTTCTTGCCGCAATGGCAAATAGTACGCACTTCACGCATCTCATCGGCTAGCGCCAAAAGTGCTGCGGATCCGGGGAACAATTCGCCCATAAAATCCACTCTTAAGCCGTAACACATGATTGGAATGCCTAAATCATCCACAGCACGGGCAAGCGCCCATACTTGATCTTTTGTAAGAAACTGCGCTTCGTCGATGAAAACACAAGCAAGTTTGCCTAGATCGAGTCGTGCCTTTACTTTCTCAAACATATCCTCATGCCGGTTGAAAGTGTCGGCCTCTTCTTCAATTCCAATGCGGGAGGCGATCTTACCTTGCCCTGCCCGCGTGTCCATTTGCGCGGTTAAAAGGTACGTTTGCATGCCCCGCTCACGATAGTTGTGCGCAGCTTGCAGCAGCAAAGTTGATTTACCAGCATTCATGGTTGAGTAATTAAAGTAAAGTTTAGCCATGAGGTTATGTGCCCTGCACTTGTGAGCGATACAAGAGGCAGGCAGAATTTTTGGGGTCTGTAATGCTAAAAAATTTTTAACTGTTTAGGATCTACTTTTAGATATTTAGGACTGTGATGGTCTTCACCACAGTCCTGTTGTTGTTAGTAATATTTCTGATAACTGATACCGTCAGTTGTAAGCTATGTGGCAGATTTAATGGTAATATCTTTGAGGAATAATAAAATGATTGTTCATGACAAGCTACTCTAAGATCCAAATCTGCTGCGTCCAATTGATTTTGGAGCACTAGCGAGCTCTGAAGATGATGGACATGCACCACGGATTTTGCTGCTCTATGGATCGTTGCGGTGCAAAGTTTTGTGCGCGCTGTGGCAGAAGAAGGCAGGCGAATTTTGCAAGCCTTGGGTTATGAAATCAAAAATTTTGATTCTGCTAGCCTGCCCTTTCCAGACGCAGTGCCTGACAGCCATTCCAAAGTGCAAAAATTGCGAGAGCTGGCTCTCTGGAGTGAGGGTATGGTTTGGTCTAGCCTCGAACGGCATGGCGCCATGACTGGTATTTTGAAAGCTCAAATTGATTGGATTCCTCTTTCTGCCATCGGTGGTAAGCGACTGACACAAGGAAAAACTCTGGCTTTGATGCAAGTTTCTGGTGGATCACACTCGTTTAATGCAGTCAATCAAATGGGAATTCCGGGCCGTTGGATGCGGATAATTACGATCCTTAATCAAAACTCCCTACCAAAGGCTTGGTTAGAATTTGAGAGTGGTCAAATGAAACAGTCTTCATTTTACAACCGGATCGTCTATGCCATGGAAGAGCTAGCACACTTTACCGTAATCACGCTGGGTCACAAAGCGATGCTAGCGGATCGTTACTCAGAAAGAGTTGAGAGCGCAGAAGAACTCCATAAAAGGGTATCGTTGAGGTAAATATAAACTACTGGCTTAATATATAAAGTTTTTGCTTCGTCGTATTATGAGATGTATTACTCTTGTAAAGCTTTCACGCCGACATCCCCCTCTGCATGGGCTTTGATCGCAAGGGCTGCTGCGTGGCTTGCGGCAAGAGTAGTATAATAGGGCACACCATCCATCAAGGCTGAGGCCCGCATGCTGCGGCTGTCGTCTACAGCTTGAGCGCCAGATGTCGTGTTAAAGATTAAAGCAATATCACCATTTTTGATTTGATCTACAATATTGGGACGGCCCTCATAAACCTTATTTACAATTGCGATATCGATGCCTGCCTTGACTAAGAATGATGCGGTTCCGCGTGTACCTATTAAGGTGAAGCCCATTTCCAGCAGGCAAGACGCCGCTTCTAGAAGCGATGGGCCTTTATCCTCGTCTTTTATAGATAGAAACACTTTACCGGAGATTGGCAGCTGTGTACCTGCGCCCAACTGTGCTTTGTAGAATGCACGGTGGAACTTGCTGTCAAAC
>JAVLEV010000049.1:0-13316 GCA_031920365.1 Planktomarina sp.
CCCACATATCTCTTCAGATATCAGTAGTTTCAAATAGCGTGACACAAAACTAAACAAAGTGCGCTTTTTACTAAAAGCGCGCCCCGCTCAATGTTATCTCTAAATTTTCTTACCAGCCTTGCTATTTTGCTTAGCCGGTAGGGGGCTTCTAAGGTTACTTGCTAAAAGCCGCAAGCAGTTTTTTACAGAAATTGTCACTTTTTTCAATTTAGTTTTTTATTTAATTAAATCAGTAATTTATTTTTATAAACTGCCGTGGTCGTTTAAGGTTTTAATTACCACACAAAATACTTAGTCAATGAATATCAATATATGGAAGCTCTAGCCATTTGACCCACCACCTGTGCTATTTCGGCTGACAGAAACTTACGACTCGGCTCCACCACAACCAGACCTTACCGCCAAAGCTCTGAAAGGAACGACGCCAGTAGGGCACACGCACAGCTAAAAAAGTCAAAATCACTGACATGTAGATCAAAGGTTCAATTTGAAATCCTTTGACAAGCATAATGTAATGTACCCCCCCGAGAACCGCCGCTATATATATGAGACGATGTAAAATTCGCCATAAATGCCCCAACCTGCGCACTGACCAATTGTTAGATGTTAATGCCAACGGTATTGTCATCACAAAGCCTGCAAGGCCTACTGTGATAAAGGGGCGATTCAAAATATCTACCCAGATCTGGCTGAGTACCTGCACGTCAAGCAGAAGCCATGTCAGAAAGTGTGCTGAAAGATAGCCAAATGCCACAACTCCAATTTGTCGGCGAAACCTCATAAGATTAATCCGAGTAAACCGAAGAAGTGGAGTAACCGCCAAGCCAAGAATAAGCAGCTTGAGTGCAAATCCACCTAGCTCTTTTTCAAGCTCTTTAATTGGCTCTGGGCCAAGGCTATCCATTAGCCCAGCCAAAATGGCCAGAATCCCTGGGATAGGCAACGTAACGTATAACACCCACGTTGGGGTTTTCCGTAGGCCAGTGTTCACAAGTTGAATAAGCAAGTGATGTAATCCATTTTGGTATAATAGGTCCAAGCCTAGCCAATGATAGGATCATTGCAATATTACTCGGTTGCAAAAATTAAAATTACTCAGAAAAATTGCGTTAAATTCATTCCATCATACAGACCCATAACCTCATCCTGATATCCGTTGAACATCAACGTGGGATGGCGACGGTTAAACAGACCCCCACCAATCTTGCGTTCGGTAGCCTGGGACCAACGAGGGTGGTTCACAGCAGGGTTTACATTGCTATAAAATCCGTATTCGCGCGGGCTGGATGTACCCCAACTAGTAAGTGGCTCTTTATCAGTCAGTGTAATTCGTACTATAGACTTTATCGACTTAAACCCATACTTCCATGGTACAACCAACCGAATAGGTGCGCCATTTTGATTGGGGATCGGTTTGCCATAAATCCCAGTGGCCATCATAGTCAACGGATGCAAAGCTTCGTCCAGGCGCAACCCCTCACGATAAGGCCAATCCAATACATTATATCTGACACCAGGCATTTCATCTGGTCGCAAAGCTGTTTCAAACGCCACATATTTGGCCTCAGATTGCACGCCTACCTTATCAAGAATATCTTTCAGCTCAAATCCATTCCAAGGTACAACCATTGACCAGGCCTCCACGCAGCGAAACCGGTAGATCCGTTCTTCCACAGTCAGCCCATCAATTAAATCAGCCACAGAATAACGTCCGGGCGCATCAACCATCCCATCCACCTCAATAACCCAATTTGCCGTATTCAAACGGTGCGCATTTTCTGCTGGGTCTTCTTTGTTAGTCCCAAACTCATAATAATTATTATAGTTTGTTATATCCTCCCAGCTATTTGGTTCTAAGGTTTGCGCCATGGCGGGGCTTGATATTGACCCCAGCACACCGGCGCCTAGCGCACCAGCGATCACTTTTCGGCGGTTTAGCCAAAAAGGTTCAGGGGTTACGTCAGAGTGCTTGAGGTTATTTGCCCATCGATGTGCCATGGTGAAATTCCTTTTGTTTGCGTAACAGTTAAACTGAACATAGCCTCAGGCCAAGACACTTCAAATCACACCTACGCTAGTGGCTTGAAACAAAACACCCACTTGCCTATGACACCTGCGCGTTGCACTCTGTATAAAAATCGAGGTGTGTCATGAAAACAGCAATTATCACTGGCGCCGCCCGCGGCATTGGCTTGGCCACAACCGATATATTATGTGCCCAAGGCTGGCATGTGATCATGGTAGATAGGGATGCAAAAGAGCTTGCCTTACAAGGCGCTGGACGTAGAAATATCACTACCGCAGCCTATGATATCTCAAATCCCGAACAAGTTGAGGCAATGATAGTGCAGTCCATGGAAAGTTGTGGTCGAATTGATGCTTTGGTCAACAATGCTGGAGTTGCGGATTTTGGACCTATTGAGGATACAACCTTCGCGCGCTGGCGGCGAGTCATGGAAACAAACCTGGATGGGGTCTTTTTGTGCACTCAGGCTGCCATTTCCGCCCTAAAATCCAGCCGAGGGACGGTAGTCAATATCGCCTCTATTTCAGGCTTGCGGGCCTCTACCCTCCGCGTGGCCTATGGTACCTCAAAAGCTGCCGTTATTCATCTTACCCAGCAACAAGCGGCAGAGCTTGGTGAGTTTGGTATCAGGGTAAACTCCGTAGCCCCCGGCCCAGTGCGTACCAAGCTGGCCATGGCAGTCCACACGCAAGACATCGTCGACGCCTATCATGACGCTATCCCCCTTAACCGCTATGGTAACGAGGCAGAGATAGGGCAGGTCATTGCATTCTTGTGCTCAGAGCAAGCTAGCTTTGTAACGGGCCAAAATATCTCAGTAGATGGAGGATTTGAAAGTACTGGCATCGGCTTGCCCTCACTTCGTTTTGATCCCCAATAGGGTAGGCAGATCCGCCATATCCTCAAACAACACATCTGTGATTCCAGAAAATTTAATCGCTGGAGTATCACGCGTAAATCCAAGTACCATCATACCAGCAGTCACGCCAGCCCGAGCGCCTATTGCACTATCTTCAATCACCACACAGTTTCGTGGTGCTATCCCAGCCTTGGTGGCAGCCAGAAGGTACACATCTGGAGCAGGCTTCGGATTGGCCACATCTTCGCGTGAGAATGTCCGCCCAGAAAAACGCCCTGCCAATCGGCATCGCCCAAGGGTGATTTCCATTTTCCTATGCGGACCATTTGAGCCAATCGCATAGGGAATACCGTGATGATCCAGAACGTCCAATACAGACTCAATCCCTGGGATCAATTCCACACTTTGTTCCAATACAGTAAAAAGTTTTATATAAAACTGATTGACCCAATCATCAGTAATATCGGCACCCAAGACTTTTGCTTGCCGCCCCACCCCAGCTATTGTGCCTCCAACGGCCAAATCCATCATTTTAGGGAGTGACAACTTTAAACCACGAGATGCCAGATCATCACGCATCAATTGCAGCGTAAGGGGTTCGCTATCTATGACTACGCCATCACAGTCAAAAATCACAAGCTTTGGTGGGGATGTCGGATTGGGCATAGTCATTCCTAATTTCTCTTCACTGCACCACAAATTACAAAAGTGAAACAGCTGAAAGTAATGTCCCATACAAAATTGCGCTGAATCTAGGCCCTAATGCACTACCGCATCCTCTGGTGGTAAGCGGTTGGAGGTGCTCACGCGGTCACCGACAATCAAGCCCTCTACCCCTGCCGTAATTAACAAAGTATCTCCTTCGCCAATCTCCCCAGCCAAAAGCATCTCCGCCAGTTGGTTCTGCAAAGCCGATTGGATAACACGCTTCAAAGGTCGTGCTCCAAATACAGGATCATAACCTTCATCAGCCAGCCATGTTTTGGCAGGCTGATCAAGTACTAAAGTGATGTCTCGCGACCCCAAACGACTAGCCAGACGCGCCAACTGGATATCTACAACCCCGTCCATATCGTTGCGACCCAGCCGATCAAATATGATCGTCTCATCCAAACGATTGATAAATTCCGGACGAAAATGCGCCCGCACGGCCTCCATTACACCCTCGCGCGCGCTAGAGGCATCCGCCCCAGATGGCAACTGGCTCAAAACTTGCGTGCCAAGGTTGCTCGTTAAAACAATTAGGGTCTGCTTAAAATCAACTTTACGACCATGACCGTCAGTAAGTACCCCATCATCCAACACCTGAAGCAAAATATTGAATACATCCGGGTGCGCTTTCTCGACTTCATCAAAAAGTACTACCTGATAGGGCCTGCGCCTTACGGCCTCAGTGAGAACACCGCCTTCTTCATAGCCAACATAGCCTGGAGGCGCACCAATCAAACGCGACACACTGTGTTTCTCCATAAACTCCGACATATCAATCCGTACCATGGCATTGTCATCATCAAATAGAAAATTAGCCACAGCTTTAGTCAACTCAGTTTTCCCAACGCCTGTTGGCCCTAAAAATAGAAAGCTGCCCAGTGGCCGGCATTCATCATTCAAACCCGCCCGCGCACGACGCACCGCATTTGACACCGCCCGCACCGCAGAATGCTGAGCAATAACACTTTTATGCAGCTCATCTTCCATACGGAGCAGCTTGTCGCGTTCGCCTTCCAGCATCCGTGTGGTTGGAATGCCAGTCCAGCGCTCCACTACGCCCGCGATTTGATCAGGCCGCACGGCTTCCTCCACCATCTGACCATCAGCGGTTTCTGCTTCAGTTAATTGCTTTTCAAGGCCAGGAATTACCCCGTAAGACAACTCACCTGCACTACTAAGATTACCCTCTCGCTTAGCAATATCCAAATCAGCACGGGCCCGATCTAATTGTTCTTTGAGATCACGTGCTATGGATAATTTATCTCGCTCTATCTGCCATTTTGCATTCAGTTCGCTCGATCGTTCCTGAACTTCTGCCAAAGTTTTCTCAAGTGCCCGCAAACGTGTTTTCGAGGCTACATCATCCTCCATCTTCAAGGCTTCAACCTCAATTTTCTTTTGTAAAATATCGCGGTCGAGCACATCCAGGTCTTCGGGCTTACTGTCTACTTGCATACGCAAACGGCTTGCTGCCTCATCCATCAAGTCTATAGCCTTGTCTGGCAAAAACCGATCAGTGATATAGCGGTTCGATAATGTGGCAGCTGCGACCAAAGCCGCATCAGCAATCCGCACACCGTGGTGGAGCTCATATTTTTCTTTGATCCCGCGCAGGATTGAGATGGTATCAGTAACACTTGGCTCATCCACCTGCACCGGTTGAAATCGCCGCGCAAGTGCTGCGTCTTTCTCGACGTATTTGCGGTACTCATCCAAAGTCGTAGCGCCAATACAGTGCAATTCCCCGCGCGCTAAAGCTGGTTTTATTAGATTTGCCGCGTCCATTGCGCCATCGCCTTTACCAGCGCCCACCAGAGTGTGCATCTCGTCTATAAAAAGCAAGATTGCACCTGCAGCAGCGTTCACCTCATTGAGCACGGCCTTGAGCCTCTCTTCAAATTCACCACGATATTTCGCCCCAGCAATCAGCGCCCCCATATCGAGCGCCAGCAATCGTTTGTTGCGTAAGCTTTCTGGTACGTCGCCATTGATGATCCGAAGCGCCATGCCTTCTGCAATCGCCGTTTTACCGACGCCAGGTTCGCCAATCAAAACTGGATTGTTCTTAGTGCGCCTGGACAGCACCTGCATGGTGCGCCTTATCTCTTCATCACGACCAATGATGGGGTCAATCTTGCCTTCTCGTGCCCGTTCGGTAAGATCCTGTGCATATTTTTTCAGCGCCTCATAGCTGTCCTCGGCACTGACGCTGTCAGCCGTCCGTCCTTGGCGAATATCATTTATGACTTTGTGAAGCTTTTGTGCCGTCACCGCTCCTGCGTCTAAGGCATCCTTGGCCTTGGACTTCACCATGCTAAGCGCCATTAAAATACGTTCTACAGGGACAAAGCTATCACCAGACTTCATAGCCAAGCTTTCTGCTTCTGCCAAAACCTTACCGGTGGTACTGTCTAAATAGACCTGCGCATCGCCGGTAACTTTTGCTATTTTGGATAGGCTGATGTCCAAACTCTCCACCACCAGCTCAGGTACGCCACCAGCGCGTGCAATTAAATTATACACCAAACCCTCTTTGTCACCCAGCAGCGCTTTAAGCAGATGTTCTACCCCCAAACGCGCATGGTCTTCTCTTTGTGCGATAGATTGGGCCACCTGAATGAAACCGCGCGACCGTTCGGTGAATTTCTCTAAATTCATCGTTTTACTCCTTACACATGCACCGCGTTTTATATGCTGCCCAATTTCGGGGAAATCCTGATGCAATCTTAGTCTTTATTTGGGTATCGCTATAAGACAAGACAAGGTCTACACTACAAAACACAGGGCATTTATCCCAACTGCACAAAATATACCTAAAGGCATAGACAGAATATGCAGCAATGGATATTTCAGACCCAATAGAAATTTGAGAGGCTGCCATGGCTAATGATAGATTAATTGTTGCGATGGATATGCCCAACGCCATTGATGGCCTAAAAATGGCCGAACAACTGGGCGATACCGTCAGCTTTTACAAAATAGGTCTTGGCATGTTGACCGGTGGGGGTCTGGCTTTAGCTAATGAGCTGAAAGCTGAATTTGGTAAACGAATCTTCTTGGACATGAAGCTTTTTGATATTAGCGCGACCGTAGAAAATGCCGTGCGCGGCTTGGCGCAGTTTGATCTCGATTTCCTGACCGTTCACGGTGACCCCCATGTTGTCCGCGCAGCGAAAGAGGGATCGGCGGGCAAAGAACTTAAAATCCTGGCGGTAACCATCCTGACATCGCTAGACCGCACTGACCTTGATGGCGCATTGATCAAACCAGGCTCGATCACAAATTTAGTAGTTGAGCGCGCCGTCAAAGCCTTTGACGCTGGTGCCGATGGTGTCATTGCCAGCCCGCATGAGGCTACTTTAATTCGTGCCTTACCAGAGTCAAAGGGAAAGCTAATTGTCACTCCTGGCGTACGTCCAGCTGGTGCTGCTTTAGGCGATCAAAAACGCGTAGCTACCCCAGCAGAGGCAATTGCCAATGGTGCTGATCACGTAGTTGTGGGACGTCCAATCTGGAAAGCACCATCACCGCGCGCTGCAGCATTGGCCATACTGGAAGAGCTGAGCAACCCAAAAGCCATAAATTTCAAAACTTAATGCTAGTCGTTTATGTCGCGGTCAAAGGTTTTGACCTGCCCTTTAGGCAGCTCAAAAATTTTACGCAAAATCAAAGTTGCAATAAGCGAGGACACCGCAAAAATTGCCAGAGTGGCGGCCACCGATCCACCCAGAACTTCAGCACCACCCAACAGCATAAACAGCGACATGCAGGCAGCCCCGATGGTCATGCCTAAGAATACAAATGCAGGCAGGATAATCTCAAAAAAAGCAAAGACCAACGCAACAATAGCCCAAGCCCACCAGGTGAAGTTTATCGCCAAAAGCATCATTTTGAGCCGCGAAGCATTTTAAAAGCATCTCCAAAAGCATCCATAGCGTTTGAAGGCAGAACAATAGTTTGCTTGCCTTCGCTACCACCCAAGGCCGTAAGAGCTTCAACTTGCTTTAATGCTACCTGATATTGCGCTGCTTCGAGCCCATTTTTCGCGATTGCTTCAGCAACAACACCCGTGGCATAAGCTTCAGCGTCAGCTTGTACCCGACGAGCCTTAGCAGCCTGCTCAGCGGCATAAAGTTCTGCGTCGGCGTTCAGCTCAACAGCCCGCTTATTACCCTCCGCGTCAGTTACCTGCGCTCGGCGTGCACGTTCAGCATTTAATTGCTGCAACATCGCATCACGAGTGGCTTGATCAAGGTTGACATCTAACAGCTCTGCCCGGGTAACTTCAACACCCCAGTCATCTACTGCTACTTCAATAGCAGTTTTAATAGCCACAATCAGTTGCGAGCGGTTAGACTGAACCTCGTCCAATTCCATCTTTCCAATCGCCGCTCGGACGATACCAGCCACAGTAGTTGAAATCGCTCCATCCACATCACGAATACGGTACACTGTTTTGGCCGGTTCGGTAATACGATAGAATACAGATGTGTCTACCTTCACCAAGACGTTGTCACTGGTGATCGCGTCTTGGCTATTGGTTGGCAATTGGCGCTCTAGCACCGAAACCTCGTGACGCACGCGGTCAAGAAATGGAACAATGAAATTAAACCCTGGCCCAAGAACAGACTTAAGTCGCCCAAAGCGTTCTACCACATATTTTTCAGATTGTGGAACAATACGAACACCTTTGAACAGAATAACAAAGATGATGATCGCCAAGGCGATATAAAATCCGTTTTGCCCAACTTGATTGATTACACCTTCAAAATTCATATCGAATCTCCTTTTGTTGATTATATATAGGGGGAATTTTTCAGAAATGAAGAAACAAATAAATTTGAAGCGTTGTGTTGCCCGTGGACGCCTCGTCTCTTCCGCGGTATCCTTACCACATGCCAGCACTTTGCCGCGATTGTCTGACCACTTTTGAAACGGCACCTAAGCGGTGCTCTCAGTGCGGGCGGCCGCGTATAACCGCGCACCCCGAGCTTTTCACCCTCTCTATTGCCCATATGGATTGCGATGCCTTTTACGCTTCAGTCGAAAAACGCGATAATCCTGATCTAGCTAGCAAACCCGTGATAATTGGCGGCGGGCAACGGGGTGTGGTAAGTACCGCTTGTTACGTGGCCCGTGTCCGCGGTGTGAAATCAGCTATGCCAATGTTTCAGGCGCTAAAGCTTTGCCCTGAGGCTGTGGTAGTGCGGCCACGGATGGAAGAGTATGTAAAAGCCAGCAAAGCCATCCGAGCGATGATGCAGGACCTAACCCCAGCTATTGAGCCACTATCACTAGATGAAGCTTTCATGGATATGGCCGGGACAGCCAAACTGCATGGAGCGCCACCGGCCGTGATGCTAGCGCACTTAATCAAACGCATGAAAGATGAGCTTGGGCTGACTGGCTCTATTGGTTTATCGCATAATAAATTTCTCGCCAAAGTAGCAAGTGATCTCGACAAACCGCGGGGTTATTCAGTGATTGGCCTGGCGGAAACCAGCAACTTTCTACGCAACAAACCCATCGGACTAATTTGGGGTGTTGGCGCAGTGGCAAAAGAGTCTCTTCGCAACGCGGGAATTGAGACTTTTGCCGATCTCTTGCGGTGGGATAGACAAGAACTCAGCCAGCGATTCGGTGCTTTGGGCGACAGGCTCTGGCATTTGGCACGCGGGCAGGATCTTAGGCGTGTCACATCAGATGCAGCTATAAAAAGTATTTCAAATGAAACCACTTTTTTCGAAGATACATCTGATTCTGATATAATGGATGGTCATATTTGGCGGCTAGCGGAGAAAGTAAGTGATCGAGCCAAAGCGCGAGATCTTGCAGGACGGGTCATTACATTAAAACTGAAACGTAAAGACCATACATCCCTATCACGTCGGCTGTCTTTGCGTGAACCCACCCAAATCGCTGACCGCATTTATCGTACCGCACGTAATTTGTTTGATCAGGCTGCGCCTCACGGCCCATATCGATTGATCGGGGTTGGGCTCTCAGGTTTGATGAGCGATGTGAACAGCGATCTAACTGGTGATCTACTGGACCCCAACGCAGAAAAGCGCACCAAGGCCGAGCGCGCCACTGATACCATACGCGCCAAATTCGGTAATGGTGCTATAGTGAAGGGGCGGTCTTTACGATAGATCACTCGGCCGCAATCCGTTCCTGTCCTACCTCTATCTCTACAATTTTTTTGATCACCCTATGCAAGCGGGTTTGAAAGTCCGTGAAGCTCGCTAGAGGTTGAATTGACGGTTCATCCATATAAAGACTACGGTCAATCTCTATTTGAATAACATGCTGATCACGCTTAGGCTTACCGTAATGCTGGCTTATATAAGCCCCAGCAAACGGCATGTTACGGGACACCCTAAAACCTTCCCCCACGAAAGCTGCCTGTACACACTCCGTAACTTTTGGATCAGCTGCCGCACCAAACCGGTCTCCCACTACAATCTCAGGTGACGTTTTACTCCGCAGCCCTGGGTTTACAGCCTCATGCGGCATAGAGTGGCAGTCGATCAATACAACATGCCCAAATTTAGTGCGCGTTGCATCCAGCAATGCCTGCAAGCGCTGGTGGTAGGGATACCAGACTTCCTTCAATCGCACTTGAGCCTCAACTAAAGAAATTTTACCTTGATAGATTGGCCTACCAACCGCCACAAGACGCGGCACAACACCCAGTCCTGATGTAACCCGCGCACTCAACCTAACGGATTGCACATCTTCGACCAAGGCAGGGTCAAGCTCTTCACAAGAGCGATTCAAATCTACAAATGCGCGTGGCACTAAAGCAGCTAAAAGTGGTGCGCCTACCATAGTTGCTGACTGAAACAATTGATCAACAAAGGCATCTTCTGATGCACGGATCTGATGATCATCCAGTATAGTGCTTTCTAAGAAGGCCTGCGAGTAATCACGCCCCGAATGTGGCGTAGCAAAAACGATGCTGCTAGTGAGCAGAACCGGCTCATAAAGGATATAAGGATCGAATCTCATGGACTTCATATAGCATGAGAGCCTAATTGGGGAAGCATCTCATACTTAAAGTAGAAAAATTGCGGGAAGCCGCTCTATTTCTGCATTGATCTGCGATTACAGCTTGAAGACTCGGCATCCGCTGCATATACGGCGACTACTGACGCGGATTTCTGCGTCCTCTTTATGTGGGGCGCTGGGTTTGTTTTGGTTCAACGGGCGCGTAGCTCAGCGGTAGAGCACTTCGTTGACATCGAAGGGGTCACTGGTTCGATCCCAGTCGTGCCCACCATGTAATTTAGCTAGGGCTACTCCGCGGCCCGGTTTTGAAGGAGAAGGCCATGAAGGTCAAAAACTCGCTTCGCTCGCTTAAGGGCCGCCACCGCGATTGTCGTGTGGTACGCCGTAAAGGCCGTGTTTATGTTATAAATAAAACACAGCCACGCTTTAAAGCGCGTCAGGGTTAATATTTGACGCAGAGTTTTAAAAATGCCGTCCCTGTGGGGCGGCTTTTTTTTGTCTTACTTTTGCAATATGATAGGAGACGGAAACTATAAAGTGACGGTGCCTGAAATAAGCACACTGTAATTATTAGTCGTAGCTACGTTGATCTTCTATTATCACACCGTCCTTGGGAAGCGAGCCTATGCCCACCACCTCAATCTGCGGCTTTAACTTTAACATCTCAATAATTGAAGTCTCGTAGGCATCAATACTGCCAACGTCACCTTCAATTTTCATGGTCATAGTATCTGCTTCAGCTACTCGGCTCGCAATTACGCGAGCGCGGGCCACTTCAGGGTGTTTAGCAACAAACGCCGCCACCTGTTCTGGCCTTATGAACATGCCTTTAATTTTGGTCGTTTGATCAGCCCTACCCATCCACCCTTTGATACGCAGATTAGTACGCCCACAGGGGCTATGGCCGTGCATAAATGCTGAAAGATCGCCGGTCGCAAAACGCACCAGAGGATAATCTGGGTTGAGTGTAGTAACAAGAACCTCGCCCACCTCACCAAATGGCACTGGATCACCAGTTCCTGGCGTCACGATCTCCACAACGACGCCCTCATCAAGAATCAGCCCTTCCATCGAAACGCTTTCATAGGCCACATTTCCGAGATCAGCAGTCGCATAACACTGCCGGCATGCGATGCCTCGATCCAAATACCACCCCCGCAGAGACGGGAACAAAGCACCACCTCCCACTGCTGCTTTGCTAATGGTCAAAGGTAGGCCCATCTCATCCGCTTTTTCGAGAATTATTTTAAGATAATCTGGCGTGCCAGCATAGCATGTCACACCCACATCATGAGCTGCCTGAGCTTGAAGCTCCGTTTGGCCAGTACCAGCCGGTAAAACTGCAGCGCCCACTGCGCGCGCACCATTTTCAAACATCGTACCCGCTGGAGTCAAATGATATGAAAAACAATTCTGTACGATATCACCAACGCCTATTCCAGTTGCATGCAAAAATCTGCCGAATCGCCACCAATCATGCGTAGTTCGACCTGGTTCATACAACGGACCTGGCGATTGAAATGCATATTCAAAATCTGGTCCAGAAAAGCCGCCAAAAGGAGGCCTCAGCTTTTGTGCCGCGCCAAGTTCAGATTTTCGTAATACCGGTAACCGCGCAAGATCAGACATAGATATTATGTTTGTGAGATCAAAATCAGATAAGACAGAATTACCAGGTAGCGTTTGTGCATGGGCCAAAAGTGCAGGTAAACATTCCTCAAGGGAGGCTGCACGTGCATCAACGGAACGGGTTTCAAGATCATCGTAAAAGGTCATTCCACCGTTCCTTACCAACTACCATAAAAATTTTAGATTAGCTCAACCATCTTTTGCGACGGCGGTAACTGCGGGTATCACGAAACGACTTACGCCCCTCATCGGACATCCCAAGATAAAATTCTTTCACATCTGGATTTTCACGGAGCTCTGCCGCAGGACCATCCATAACCACACGGCCGGATTCCAAAATATAACCATAATGTGCGAAGCGCAGGGCAACATTGGTATTTTGCTCAGCAAGCAGAAAGGATACACCTTCTTTTTCATTCAGATCTTTCACAATACCAAAAATTTCTTCGACCAACTGTGGTGCCAATCCCATCGACGGCTCATCTAGCAAAATCGTTTCAGGGCGCGACATCAAGGCCCGACCGATGGCACACATTTGCTGCTCACCACCAGAAGTATAGCCCGCTTGACTTTTTCGACGTTCGCGCAAACGTGGAAAATATGCATATACTTTTTCTAAATCAGTGGCCACCGCAGCTGCGCCATCGCGGCGGGTATAGCTACCAGTCAGCAAATTTTCTTCTATCGTCAAATGCTCAAAACAATGGCGACCTTCCATCACTTGAATAACGCCGCGCTTAACAAGATCGGAGGGATTCAAACCAGAAACAGATTGACCACGATATTCTATCGATCCCTTGGTTACCTCACCCCGTTCTGAGTGCAGCAATTGGGAAATTGCTTTAAGTGTTGTAGTCTTACCAGCGCCATTGCCACCCAACAGAGCGGTAATACCACCTTTGGGAACGCTTAAAGACACACCTTTTAATACCAAGATAACGTGATTGTAGATCACCTCAATGTTATTAACTTCCAAAAGAGTTTCGTTCGTTGAGTTGGCATCAAGCATAGCTTTAATCCTATATGGGATGCTCTGGCCCAAATAGGGCCAGAGCGCTGTTAAAAAGTTTTAGTTACAGC
>JAVLEV010000050.1:0-2020 GCA_031920365.1 Planktomarina sp.
AAGGACACTAGCACCTGAAGCTAGCGCGTCTACCATTCCGCCATCTGGGCTAATGTCGTGCCCTGGGAACTAAGCTGCAGCAGCTGGGGGGTCAAGTGGGAACTGCATCCTCCTCTGTCAAAGGCTTCTGCACTATGGTCGTGATGGGTTTTAACTTTAACAAATTTCTGGTACTGGCTTATTGTGGTAGTCCGGTCGGAGTGTCCAGATTAAAAATTTTTTAGGATTAGCATCATGTCTAAACTTGTAACTATATACGGGGGATCAGGTTTTATTGGACGCTATGTTGCGAGGCGTATGGCTAAAGCGGGTTGGCGGGTACTGGTTGCTGTGCGGAGGCCTAATGAGGCGATTTTTGTAAAGCCGTACGGTGCTGTTGGACAAGTTGAACCAATTTTCTGCAATATTCGTGATGATGCTTCTGTTGCGCAGGCTTTGCGTGGTTCTAACGCTGTGGTCAACTGCGTTGGTATTTTACAAGAAAGTGGGCGTAATACATTTGATGCCATTCAAGCCGATGGTGCCGAACGAATAGCACGGATCGCCGCGGCTGAAGGTGTTTCACACATGGTACATTTTTCCGCTATTGGTGCGGATTTGGAAAGTTCAAGTGACTATTCTCGGTCTAAGGCGGCGGGTGAGGCTGAGGTTTTAAGGCATATGCCAAGTGCAGTGATTTTACGGCCTTCAATTGTTTTTGGTGCAGAAGATCAATTTTTTAATAGGTTTGCTAATATGTCTCGGTTTGGGCCAATTTTGCCGATCGTTGGCGCAGAAACCCAGTTCCAGCCGGTATTTGTCGATGACCTTGCTGAGGCGGCCGTTTTGGGTGCTACAGGCGCTGCGACGGCTGGTATTTATGAACTCGCAGGTCCTGAGAGCGATAGTTTTCGTGGCTTGATGTTGCGAATGTTAAATGTCATTCAACGTCGGCGCCTGGTTGTGGGTATCCCCATGTTTGTGGCCCGCATTATGGCAGCCTCGTTTGAGCTGGGCCATAAGTTAACGTTTGGCGTTGCCCCTTTGGCCTTGACCCTTGATCAGGTAAGAAGCTTAAGTGTTGACAATGTACCAACG
The DNA here is from genome assembly GCA_031920365.1 of Planktomarina sp. GTDB lineage: Bacteria > Pseudomonadota > Alphaproteobacteria > Rhodobacterales > Rhodobacteraceae > Planktomarina. Next base: position 1,078 of record JAVLEV010000050.1, read on the forward strand.
GGCAAGTGCCTTAGTTTTTCTGACTTGGGCATTGAGCCGACAGCAATGGCGAGTGTTTTACCAGAATATCTCTGGCCGTTTCGCGTCTCCGGTCAATATGCGGACATCAAGGCTTCTGCAAAAAACTTAAAAACCTAGGCTTCCGCTATAACCAATCGCCAAAAGGCCAAGGCCAAGAAGTACGCGATATATGACATATGGTGTGTAACTTAGTGTATTGAGCAGTCGCATCATAAGGCTCAGAGCAAGAAACGCTGCGCCAAAGCTGAAGACGATCACAATAGATGCATCGCGTAGAGGCACAGTGCCTCCAATAAGGTCCAGCGCGGTCAAGGTACCCGAAGCTAGGATTGTTGGGATCGACATCAGCATAGATATGCGAGCAGCTTCCGTGCGTGTGAAGCCGGCCCAAAGGGCACCTGTAATTGTGATGCCAGAGCGTGAAGTACCTGGGATCAAAGCAATGGCCTGCCAGAGCCCTAGTACCAACGCATCACGCCATGTCAAAATACTTATTTTTTGAATTTTTTGGGCCTTTTGGTCAACCAAATATAGTAAAATGCCGAATATTAGCATAGCCCAACCGATGACTGTGATTGATCTTAGGGTTTCTGATAAGCCAGTTAGTTTAAAAACTAACCCGGCCAAAATCACTGGTACTGTTGCTATTGCTAAAACAATTAATAGCCGAGCTGGGGGTGTGTTGATTTGACCGCGCATGACTTTAGGAAACCCCTGCAGAGCCAATCTAACGTCTTGCCAAAAATATATCACAACCGCAAACAGCGTGCCAACATGTGCCGCCACGTCGATGACAGGTCCTTGATCTTCAAGGCCAGTTAAGCTGGGTAAAAGGATCAGGTGTGCTGAGGATGAAACTGGTAGGAATTCTGTCAGTCCTTGGATAATGGCGATTAAAACCAAGTGATAGACAGGCATTAGC
>JAVLEV010000050.1:2120-11758 GCA_031920365.1 Planktomarina sp.
ATGGCTGAAAATCCGATGCTAAAATTTGTGGGTATTCCACGACTCATGCCAGAAAAGCGCAAGCCTACTGATCGAACCCAAGACTTCGGTGAGATCTACTCTGACTTTGAAGAAGCGAAAGTGGAAGAGCAGGCTAGCCGTTGTAGTCAATGTGGTGTTCCTTACTGCCAGACCCATTGCCCTCTTCACAATAACATACCTGATTGGTTGCGGCTCACTGCCGAAGGACGTCTGCGTGAGGCCTATGAGATCAGCCAGGCGACCAATACATTTCCCGAGATTTGTGGTCGGATTTGCCCCCAAGATCGACTTTGTGAGGGAAATTGCGTTATTGAGAAATCTGGCCATGAAACTGTAACCATTGGATCAGTAGAAAAATACATAACAGATACGGCATGGGCAGAAGGCTGGGTGCAGCCGATCAAACCTGTAATTGAGCGTGACCAATCTATTGGTATTATTGGCGCGGGTCCCGGTGGGCTTGCTGCTGCCGATATGCTGCGACGCGCCGGTTTGCAGGTTACCGTCTATGATAGTCATGATCGTGCCGGTGGATTGCTCACATATGGCATACCAGGTTTCAAGCTAGAAAAAGATGTAGTGATGAAGCGAATACAGCAGCTGCAAGATGGTGGTATTGAGATTGTAAACAATTGCACCGTTGGAGTTGATATCAGCTTTGAGGAGATCCGAGCCAAACATTATGCGGTAATCATTGCAACGGGCGTGTACAAATCTCGAAATCTTGTTGCGCAGGGTTCTAGTGCCGATGGTATTGTTAAAGCGATTGATTACCTGACGGCCAGTAATCGTCATGGATTTGGTGATCAAGTACCCCATTTTTTGGATGGTACCCTCAATGCCGAAGGTAAAAAAGTTGTAGTGATTGGCGGCGGCGATACGGCTATGGACTGTGTGCGTACCGCAGTACGGCAAGGCGCCACCTCGGTAAAATGTCTGTATCGGCGTGACAAGGCTAATATGCCTGGCTCTTTGCGTGAAACCCAAAATGCTGAGGAAGAAGGTGTTGAATTTGTCTGGCTGACTGCACCAAAAGGCTTCTTAGGGACACCAGTGTCTGGTGTTTTAGTACAGCAGATGCGTCTCGGCGTACCCGACGCGACTGGTCGCCAAAGTCCAGAAATTATTGAAAATGCAGATTATGTTGAGCCTGCTGATTTGGTAATTAAGGCTTTGGGTTTTGAACCAGAGGATTTGCCCAAACTTTGGGGGAATGATGGCTTAGAGGTCACGCGCTGGGGCACGATCCGCGCTGATTTTGAGACTGGAAAAACCAGCCTGCCAAGTGTTTACGCAGTGGGCGATATCGTACGTGGAGCCTCCTTGGTTGTTTGGGCTATCCGAGATGGTCGTGATTGTGCCACCGCCATTTTGTCCGCACTAGACGTTAGAAAATCAATAGCAGCAGAATAAAATCTTACGATAGCGCAGAATTTAAGTTGGTTTTGCGCAACAAGAACGTGAAAGAACTCTGCCCCTCTTGGGTATGATAGGAGGTTGCCATGACTAAATTTGATGCAAGCTGGGTCGCAGCTGAAGAAGCTAAGCGAAAGTATATGTCTGAAAATGGACTATATTCTGAGAGTGAAGAACACTCCAGTTGTGGTGTGGGGCTTGTAGTTTCCATCGATGGCAAGGCAAGCCGTAAGGTAGTGCAAGCTGGCATTGATGCTCTGAAAGCTGTCTGGCATAGGGGTGCGGTGGATGCCGATGGAAAAACTGGTGATGGCGCAGGGATTCATGTTCAAATTCCAGTCCCGTTTTTTTATAATCAAATTGAGCGCACCGGTCACACGCCGCGAATGGAAGAACTTATGGCGGTGGGGCAAGTCTTTTTGCCAAGAACTGATTTTGGTGCGCAGGAAACTTGTCGCACCATTGTGGAAACTGAAGTGCTGCGAATGGGCTACTACATCTACGGATGGCGTCACGTTCCGGTAAATGTTTTATGCCTTGGGGATAAGGCCAACGCAACCCGTCCAGAGATTGAGCAGATTTTGATTTCTAACTCCAAAGGCGTGAACGAAGAAATATTTGAGAGGGAACTCTATGTCATTCGCCGACGGATTGAAAAAGCAGCGTTAGCTGCTGGGATCAACGGTTTATATTTGGCTAGCCTGTCTTGCCGTTCTATTATCTACAAGGGTATGTTCTTGGCGCAAGATGTTTCTGAATTTTATCCAGATTTGAAAGATGACCGCTTTGAATCGGCTTTTGCTCTTTATCACCAGCGCTACTCAACCAACACCTTTCCGCAGTGGTGGTTGGCGCAGCCATTTCGCATGTTAGCACACAACGGTGAGATTAATACGCTCAAAGGCAATACTAATTGGATGAAGAGCCATGAGATCCGGATGTCCTCTGATGCCTTCGGTGACATGGCCGAAGACATTAAACCTGTCATTCCAAGTGGGTCATCCGACTCTGCAGCGTTAGACGCTGTCTTTGAAATGCTTGTGCGTGCGGGCCGAAATGCCCCTATGGCAAAAACAATGTTGGTGCCAGAGAGCTGGTCAAAACAGGCTGTAGACTTGCCTAAATCTTGGTTAGATATGTATTCTTATTGTAACTCTGTCATGGAGCCATGGGATGGACCCGCAGCATTGGCGATGACTGACGGTCGTTGGGTGTGCGCTGGTTTAGACCGGAATGGACTGCGTCCAATGCGTTACGTTGTGACAGGTGACGGTCTTCTTATAGCTGGTTCTGAGGCTGGTATGGTCTATGTGGATGAGGCTAACGTTAAGGAAAAAGGGGCGTTGGGCCCTGGACAATTGCTGGCGGTGGATATGAACGAAGGCCGTCTATACCACGACACCGAAATGAAAAACTTGCTGGCTACAAGCCGAGACTTCGGGGCGTGGGTGGGTAAAATAAATGAACTTGATGATGATTTGGCCAAAGCCGTCGAGGTGCCACTGTTTGCTGGTACAGAACTGCGCCAACGCCAGATTGCGGCTGGCTACACGATCGAAGAACTTGAGCAAATTTTGGCTCCCATGGCAGAAGATGGCAAGGAGGTTTTGGCCTCAATGGGTGATGATACCCCAGCAGCAGTATTAAGCGAAAAATACCGGCCCTTGTCGCACTTTTTCCGACAAAACTTTAGTCAGGTAACTAATCCTCCGATCGACAGCCTGCGAGAATTTCGGGTGATGAGCCTCAAGACAAGGTTCGGAAATCTAAAAAACGTATTAGATGAAAGTAGTGCGCAAACTGAGATTTTAGTCTTAGATTCGCCGTTTGTAGCTAACGTACAGTTTCAGCGGCTTTTGGAAAACTTCAATGCGCCTATGGTAGAAATTGACTGTACATTCCCGTCAGGTGCTGAAGCCGGTTCACTGCAAACTGCACTCACGCGTATTCGCTTAGAGGCAGAGGATGCCGTGCGCTCTGGTGCTGGGCATTTGGTGCTGACTGATCAATATTCCAGCGATATCCAGGTTGCCATGCCGATGATTTTGGCCACAAGTGCTGTGCATTCTTGGCTTACGCGACACGGCTTGCGGACTTTTACTTCAATGAACGTGCGCTCGGCGGAATGCATAGACCCCCATTACTTCGCTGTTCTAATCGGCTGTGGTGCTACCGTTGTAAATGCCTATTTAGCTGAGGACAGTTTAGCTGACCGCATCAAACGCGGTTTGTTGGATTGTGGGCTTACAGAAGCGGTTACACGGTATAGAAAGGCGATTGACCAAGGCCTATTGAAGATTATGGCAAAGATGGGCATTTCGGTCGTTTCATCCTATCGTGGCGGATTGAACTTTGAAGCGGTGGGTCTGTCGCGGGCAATGTGCGCCGAATACTTTCCTGGTATGACATCACGAATTTCTGGGATCGGTGTGGTTGGAATTCAACGCAAAGCTGAATCTATTCATGCTAGTGCCTATGTGAGCGGTAGTGACGTTTTACCGATTGGTGGTTTCTACAAGGCTAGGCGTTCGGGTGAGAAGCACGCCTGGGAAGCCCAGACTATGCATCTTTTACAAGCCGCCTGTGATCGTGGCAGCTATGAAATGTGGAAGAATTATTCAGCAAAATTACAGGCGAACCCGCCTATTCATCTTCGTGATTTACTTGCAATAAAGCCTACGGGCGAGGCAATCTCTGTCGATGAGGTGGAAAGTATAACCTCCATCCGACAACGCTTTGTAACACCAGGCATGTCTTTGGGTGCTTTGAGTCCTGAAGCACATAAAACTTTGAATATTGCGATGAACCGTATTGGAGCTAAGTCTGATAGTGGTGAAGGTGGTGAGGATCCTGCGCATTTTGTTCCTGAAGCAAATGGTGATAATCCGTCTGCAAAAATCAAACAGGTAGCATCTGGGCGATTTGGGGTGACTGCAGAATATCTAAACCATTGCGAGGAATTAGAAATCAAAGTTGCACAGGGCGCTAAGCCAGGTGAAGGTGGCCAATTGCCTGGGATCAAGGTGACTGACTTGATTGCAAGGCTGCGCCACTCGACTAAAGGCGTCACTCTAATCAGTCCACCGCCTCATCATGATATATATTCTATTGAGGACTTGGCTCAGCTAATTTATGATCTCAAACAGATCAACCCGCGCTGTAAAGTGACTGTAAAATTGGTGGCCGCCTCAGGTGTTGGTACAATCGCGGCTGGTGTCGCCAAAGCCAATGCAGATATTATTTTGATTTCAGGCCATAATGGCGGTACGGGAGCATCTCCAGCGACGTCAATTAAATTTGCTGGCCTGCCTTGGGAAATGGGGCTTACAGAAGTGCATCAGGTTTTGGCGATGAATAACCTGCGCGAGCGGGTGACTTTGCGAACGGATGGTGGGCTGCGCACTGGCCGTGATATTGTTATCGCTGCGATGTTTGGTGCAGAGGAATATGGGATCGGTACGGCGGCTTTGATAGCCATGGGATGTATAATGGTGCGGCAGTGCCAATCGAATACTTGCCCGGTTGGTGTTTGTACTCAAGATGAGGATCTGCGTAAAAAGTTTACTGGATCTGCCGATAAAGTGGTCAATTTGATTACTTTTTACGCGCAGGAAGTTCGTGAAATTCTTGCCAGTATAGGCGCTCGATCTTTGGGTGAAGTGATTGGTCGTGCTGATCTGTTGAGCCAAGTATCGCGTGGCTCTGCACATTTGGATGACCTTGATCTTAATCCATTATTGATTACGGTCGATGGTGCGGATCAAATTTCTTATGATCGCCATAAAATTCGGAACCCTGTACCTGATACATTAGATGCTCAAATAGTCACGGACGCAGCTCGCTTCTTGCAAGAGGGTGAGAAAATGCAGCTTCAATATGCAGTGCAGAACACATCTCGATCGATTGGCACCCGTATTTCTAGCCATATTGTTACTAAATTTGGCATGCGTAATAATTTGCAGCCCGACCATCTTACAATTAAATTGCAAGGCTCGGCAGGCCAGGCCTTGGGTGCGTTTGCGGCACCCGGGCTTAAGCTTGAAGTAGCTGGCGAAGCTAATGATTATGTAGGGAAGGGCTTGTCTGGTGGCATCATTGTCATCCGCCCAACTCAAATTAGTCCATTGGTGGCGTCTGAGAACACTATTATTGGTAACACCGTTTTATACGGTGCCACTGATGGTTATCTCTTTGCAGCAGGTCGGGCGGGTGAACGGTTTGCGGTACGCAACTCTGGTGCAAAAACTGTGATTGAAGGGTGTGGGTCCAACGGTTGCGAATATATGACTGGCGGGATTACGGTCGTTTTGGGTTCAATTGGTGCAAACTTTGGCGCTGGCATGACAGGTGGCATGGCTTACCTCTATGATCCTACAGGCAGTACTGGGCCCATGATGAATATGGAAACATTAGTCACATGCCCAGTTACAGCCCCCTATTGGGAGCAAGAGCTCAAAGGTCTTGTGAGAAGCCATGCTAAAGAAACGGGCTCACTCAAAGCTGCTGATATTTTGCAGCACTGGGATCAAGAGCGTCATAAATTTGTGCAGGTTTGCCCAAAAGAGATGCTTGTGCACCTACCGGCGCCACTGAGTGATGTGCTGCTTCAATCTGTGCCTGCAGAATAAATTTTAAAGGGTTTGTTTAACTATGCCGTCTTTTGGGAAGTTGACGGGTTGCGTTTGATGTGTTGTGGCTAGGTCATGGTAAAGAAAACTTCTTTTTCTGAAGAGCTTCCGGTTGGTAAGGCTGAAGGAGAGCTTAGGTGGGCAAGATTTTGGTTTACTCTAAGGATTACGCGCTGGTGGGCTTTACGGACGTTTTTGGGTTTAGTGGTAGCTTTTGCGAGTTGGGGTCTATCTTACCGGTGGCTCAACCCGCCAGTAACATTGTATATGATGCAAGAGAGTTGGCGCCTTGGGAGTATCCAATATGAATGGGTAGACATTGAGGATGTCGCTCCAGTTATGGTGCGCGCTGTGGTTGCTGCTGAAGATGCAAATTTTTGCGACCATTGGGGCATCGACGGTGCGGCAGTGCGCCGAGCGTTACGCGATGGTGCGATGCGAGGTGGCTCTACAGTCAGCCAACAAACTGTGAAAAATGCGTTCTTATGGCATGGCCGTAGTTGGCTGCGCAAAGCTGTCGAAGCATTAATGACCCCTTATGTTGAGGCCGTTTGGAGTAAGCAGCGGCTATTAGAAATTTATGTGAATGTGGCAGAGTTCGATACTGGAGTGTTTGGTATCCAAGCAGCTGCACAACATCATTTTGGAATTGATGCTGTTGAACTGAACCGTGTGCAAGCTGGTCGATTAGCTGTTGTCTTACCGGACCCCAAGGGGCGCAGTGCCATAAAACCTATTAGCCGCTTAAGAAAACAGGCCGCATCCGTAATTGCAGGATCGGATATGATCCGTAAAGACGGGCGCGCTCGGTGTTTTGAGGATTGATTACAGCGCCAAACGCCGTGTATGTTAACCAAATCGATTTAAAGTGAAGTTTATATGAATATTCTGTACCACGTACCACTGTCCCCCTTTTGCCGTAAAGTTCGATTGAGCTTAGCTGAGAAAAAAATCGAAGTTCAGCTAATAGAAGAGCGCTACTGGGAGCAAGACGTAGACTTTTTGCGCCGTAATCCAGCAGGAAAAGTTCCCGTTTTGAAAATAAATGACAGCATACTTACAGAGTCTTCTGCGATCTGTGAGTATTTAGAAGAAAAATACCCAGAACCTAGCTTACTTCCCAAAGATATTGAAAAGCGCTTCGAAGTGCGCCGCTTAGTGTCTTGGTTTGATGATAAGTTTCATCATGAGGTAACTGTAAATCTTTTGTATGAGAGGGTAAACCGCAAGATCCAGGGCACTTCGCCAGTATCTGCAAATGTCAAAGCAGGTGTTAAGGCAATTAAATTCCATTTAGACTATATTGCATGGCTACTGGACAATCGGCGATGGTTGGCCGGTGATTCAATGAGCCTGGCAGATTTTGCAGCCGCTGCACATTTGTCTTCGCTTGATTACATCTGCGATGTGGACTGGAACCGATCTGCGGCGGTCAAGGATTGGTATGCTACCTTGAAATCACGCCCCGCATTTAGATCCATATTGGCTGATAATGTGTCGGGTTTTCCGCAGCCAAACCATTATTCAAATCTTGACTTCTGACCTTAAAACTAGGCTTTTTACTCAGGCTCTCGCCGAGGGCTTTAGCAATGTACGCATTACAAAACCTGATTCCATTCCGGACATGCCTGAGCGGCTCGATGCATTTTTGGAGGCAGGCTACCATGGTCAAATGGCCTGGATGGAAGATCGCAAATCATGGCGTGGAGCACCGGCAACCCTATGGCCTGATGCACGATCTGTGGTGATGCTGGCCGAAAGCTATGCGCCAGATCTTGACCCTTTAGAAAACCTTAGTAACTGTGATATTGGAAATATCAGCGTTTATGCTCAAGGCAAAGATTATCATGATATTGTTAAAAAAAGACTTAAACGTTTGGCTCGTTGGTTGATTACCGAAGGTGGTGGTGAGGTTAAGGTCTTTGTGGATACTGCCCCGGTGGCAGAAAAGCCATTGGGACAGGCAGCTGGGCTCGGTTGGCAAGGTAAACACACTAACCTCGTTAGCCGCGACACCGGAAATTGGATGTTTTTGGGAGCGATTTTTACCAGCTTACAGCTTGAGCCGGACCAACCTGAAATTGATCATTGTGGTAACTGTACTCGCTGTTTAGACATATGTCCGACCAATGCATTTGTGGCCCCGTATCAAATGGATGCGCGTCGCTGCATCTCCTATTTGACCATTGAACACAAAGGTCCGGTAGACGTTGAGTTGCGAACTGGTATTGGTAATCACATATACGGGTGTGACGATTGCTTGGCCGCCTGTCCGTGGAACAAATTTGCAGTTAAAGCCTCTGATATCCGATATGCGGCTCGAGGGGATTTGGCTGCACCGCGTTTGTCTGATTTAGTAGGGCTGTCGGACGCGGCTTTTCGGGAAAAGTTTTCAGGCTCGCCGATCAAGCGTATTGGTCGAGACCGGTTTGTGCGGAATGTCCTATATGCCATAGGAAATAGCCAGAACCCCAGCTATTTAGATGTGATTGCAACGTTAACTAGGGACACTGACCCAACAGTTGCTGAAGCTGCAGTCTGGGCCACCAGAAAGATTAAGTTAATTGCAATTTAATCCGTTGGAACGGAAAACGTTAAATTCGCCCAAAGGCTATGCCAAACTGGATTTCCATCAACTGCAGGTTCTAGCGGAAGCAAAGCGACGTTATCAACCATATATTCTTGACCTGATGTGACTGGGAATGTGGCAATGCCTTCCGCATCTGTCCGGTAGAGGCTGATGGCTGCTTCATCTGATGTTCCGATCGCTCGTTCGAAGAGTTCGACTTGAGCATTTGCGCGCGGCAACCCCGCCATTAAGATGCGAACGCGCATACCGTTACTGAGGTCATCGGTATAAGGATTTGTGAGAGCTACTATCTCTATATCTAACCCAACTGGCATGTCTTCCCCAATACCGTCGCCTATGGCAATCAAGGATTTAGCAAATCGGCGGTAGCTTTCCACGAAGCCAACTTTGGGTAATTGGCGAGCCGTATGAGCCTCTGGTAGCCCTTCAAAGCTTTTGTGCTTCACAAATGACAAAAACTTTTTGTAGTCTCGATAGGTCAAGGTACTGTCAGTGGTTTCATGCACCAACACTGCCAAGCCATTTGGTAGGCCTGCCAATTTAAATGCAGGCCGATCCCCATTTCTTCCAGTGACTTGAATAATTTTGCCAGCCTGTACAACTTCTTGCCGAGCGGTGTGCCTTGTCAAAAAGGGATTACTGCTACCGTTGAAGCCTTGGCCGACGCGGAAGTGAGCCTCGATTGATTGATTGATACCAATTTCGTATTTCTCTGGCGAAATCCAAAATTCATGGGCATAAACTGGAGCTGTAAACAGCAGGCTCGAAATAAGAGTTAGGGACCGGAGAAACATGATTAAGCCTTTTTTTAATTCTTATAGGATGGTGTGCCGTTTTGTGCTGATGTCAAGCGCTCTTATTGGCCTACTCACCCTTTCTGGAGCATCACAAGCCCATGAGTTGCGACCGGCGGTGGCTAGTGTAACTATGACTTCGTCAAAACTTCAATTAAAGTTGCAGCTTACAGTAGAGACATTGCTTGC
>JAVLEV010000050.1:11858-13243 GCA_031920365.1 Planktomarina sp.
TGACTTCGTCAAAACTTCAATTAAAGTTGCAGCTTACAGTAGAGACATTGCTTGCAGGCATTGACCTTACAGAAGTTATAGACACTGACGAAGCTCCGCAGGCGAAGATCTATGATCAACTGCGTGGCCTGACTGACTTGGTATTGGCTGAATTAGTGCGCACAGAGTGGCCTTTGCTTTCTAGTGGTTTGCTGGTGGAGGGGGCAGGTCCATTAAGCTTAACTGCCGTGGACGTCATTGCAGAACCTAATTTAGATTTACCACGCGACACAATATTAACGATGCGCGCGGATCTACCGCTGGGCAATGGCAATGTCTCAATTGGTTGGATTGCTCAGAATGGAGGCTTGGTAGTGCGCCATGGGGATGGCGATAATGCCTACGCCGCCTTTTTAGATGACGGAGAGATGAGCGCGGCTTTGCCGCGTGATGGGGGCGTGGATGAAAGTAAAGTAGCCGTATTTTGGCGGTTTGTGGTGGAGGGGTTTGAGCATATTATCCCGAAAGGCTTAGATCACATTTTATTTGTGTTTGGATTGTTTTTATTTTCCTTGGCATGGCGGCCGCTGCTGTGCCAGATTACCGCATTCACTTTAGCACATACGGTTACTTTAGGCCTAGCAACTCTGAGCGTAATATCTATTCCTGTGGATCAAATGTGGCTAGTGGAAGCGCTCATTGCTATTTCGATTGCCTATGTTGCACTTGAAAATATTCTTCGGCCTCGGTTGGGCTGGTCGCGTATAGTGGTAGTTTTTGGATTTGGGCTATTGCATGGGTTAGGATTTGCATCCGTTTTGGGGGATCTTGGTATTGAACAGGGGCAATTTATCTTATCTCTGATAGCGTTCAATATTGGGGTTGAGTTTGGTCAACTGGCAGTGATTAGTGTCGCATTTGTACTTCTTGCGCTGCCGTTGGGCCATTATAAGCTTTATAGAAGTATTTTAGTCATACCCTGCTCTTTTGGTATAGCAATTGTAGGAATTTGGTGGGCAATTGAGCGGAGTTTTTTATAATCAATAAGCTCCGATTATAAAACCTCGTAAATCTGATAACTTACTATTTTAGTTACTAGTGGCCTCAAAGAGTTTGGTCAAAAAATGTCAAAAAGTAAGCTTTTAATATGGACCAACCCAGGTCAATGATAGACACATCAAGCTGCGTCTCCGTTGCTGCCTTCTTAGAGGATGAATTGGCAAAATATGCCTTCAAATTCGAAGCTCAAATGCTTGGCAGAGGCTCTTGATGCGGCTTTGAAGCCAACGCGATATATCCATATCGTCTACAGCTTACTTATGCAAAATATGACGCATCATCAGATACCTCCCCCCGATCGATATCACGCTAGGTTGCGTGGCTGGCTTCCTGGAATCCAGCTACCG
>JAVLEV010000051.1:0-12991 GCA_031920365.1 Planktomarina sp.
GGTGGTAGTACCACGGGCAATGATATGTCCGGCGGTGGTAGTACCACGGGCAATGGTATGTCCGGCGGTGGTGGCACCACGGGCAATGATATGTCCGGCGGTGGAGCCAACACGGGCAATGATATGATGGGCGGTGGTGGTACAACTGGGAGTAATAGCTCAACTCAAACAAGTAGCACAAACAGCAACAACACTGGCTATAGTTACGGCCAGACCCTGCACAACTTTACTTATGACGATGATACTTTTGTATCGTTTGATATTGCTTAAAGGTAAAATAATATAAATGACTGATGACGCAATGACTACAAGAAAACAGGCGCTGCTGGCTCGTATAGAAGTCGAGCGCGAACGGGTAAATGAACGGTACGATGTGCAAATCAAAGGCCTTCAGCGTCGCAAAGAGGCCGACCTGCAAGCAATTGATCGCAGATCGGAAAGTGAGATGCAGAGAATAAACAAGATGACTGCAGTCTCTGAGCAAAGGCCTGAGCAACTCAACTAATGATTTTAGATTAATTGGTTATTAAGATCTTATGGCACCGCACTTCTAATTCCTTACGAAGTGCGGTGCCATAATTATAAGAGCTGTTTTTTAATGGTTCTAGAGCCAAAATTAGTATAAATTATACTCATATTTAAAAGAAAATATAAAAAATTTTAAACCTTAATAATGCTTTTGTTATGTAAAATCATTACACCCACTAACTACATTGGTTTGTTAATCGTAGATTTATAATTTAGCCTTAGTTCTTTTTTACTAAGATATTTTTGAATTGAAGTAACTTTGTCTGACTGTAATTGTAAGCGCGTGAGCTGTTATCTCTAATTACCCCAATTCAGCGCTAAGTCTCTGGTCTTTTTTGCCAGCCAGAGCGTTGGTTTCTGTATATTAACTTTAGTGCGGCACCCTGAAATTAGAGAGTGTATTATAAGAAAGTTAACCCGCTAAAGCTTACTTTTTAAACTATTGGGCGACTAAAGAAAAAGATAAGCCGGACAGTTTTGCTGTCCAATTCCCCTTATTATCATTCATAAAATCCATAGCCACACCCTGCATATTCACACGGATTTTTTTCGGTGAATTGGAGACCACAATGGCTTCAACTTCTATACCCGAGCTAGACACCACGGTCACAGTATTGGTTGCGCTTATAAAAGACATACTTCACACCTTTATTTGAACGTTGTTAGCCTAATATACCACGTATATTCATATTTAGTGAATAATAAGAGCTGTGGAAGTGGTAAACATGGTTTTACTCCTTCAAAGAATTTCTATTTGGCAAGGAGTTTTTATGTGTCGCCAATTTCTTAAATTTTGATAATTAGCTTCTAAAGAGGATGTAGACTATTCTGATAGTTGTGATTAGGCAGACAAAAACCCATTGGGCGGGTAGGGTAAATATTTAGCTGGGTCAAATAACAAAACGGTCTTCACTATCGAAGAGGACCATACTTTTATATTAAAATAACATGGAGCAATGTTATGAAGCTTTCCTGTTCTGTTCTAGTCGTCAATCTACTTTTCCTTGTAATGCCATCCATTGCGTTAACACAGGATTTTAAAAAAGGTTTAAGCGCCTACAAGGTAGGTGATTATGCTTCTGCGATCGAAGAGTGGACGCCCTTGGCAGATCAGGGAAATGCCTTTGCTCAATATAAACTGGGTTTTATGTATAAGTCTGGCAAAGGCGTTCCCCTCGACTATGGTATAGCAGTGAGGTGGTATCACTTAGCTGCCACTCAAGGAAATGCTTCTGCTCAGTCTAATCTAGGTTTTATGTATAAGACTGGGAAGGGCGTTCCACAAGATTTCTTGCAAGCCTACATGTGGTATGAGCTTGCGGATACTAATGGACATAAAGATGCAGAAAAGTGGTTGCATAATGTATCACGGAAAATGAGCCCAACTGATATTGAGACGGCTCAAGCCATGGCGAGCGAATGCTTAATTAGAAGCTACAAGAGCTGTGGGTGGTGATACTCTCGAACTATTAAAAGAAATAAGGCCAAGACATAGTAGGGTTTCTGGAGCTTACTTTTGACTGTTAAATCTAAATATTAATATATGGCATGGCGGGGCTTAGACAATTGGTCTACAAAAAATAACGCTTTTTCCTTAATGGTGCTTTCCACAGAGGTCAGTCCGTAAGGGTAGTGTTATTCTTGAACGAATGTTTGCAAGCCACCAAAATTTTCCTATATACAAGTCTAGAATTTTTTCTATTGATACAGTTAGTCACGGTTAAACCTACTACGTTGGAGAAGATATAATGCGATCAATTTTAATTATCGGCTTGGTAGCGGTAAGCTTGTCGGCTGGGTGTGCTCAAAAACAGCTGACTGGAAGTAGCATCACCGCTCAAAAAGCAAGAACAGCCGTATTAGATGGTTATAGAAATGACTGCATAAATGAGTATGGCTATAATAAAGAGGGAAGCGATCTTCTTGCTGCGTGTGTGCAGTCAAAAGATGTCTCTTTAAAGCCAAAAGTTAAAAAAAGTGGAAGTACAGGGAATGATTTCTCTGAACGGTTCAATAAAATTTTAAGCAAAGGATCATACACATTTAAATCTTAATCTGTTGAGTACATTTATCATTAAATTATATATAATAAATGATTGAAAGGCGCAGTATTTACCAACTGCGTTTCAATTGGCTTCGCCTAATTAATTGTGCTTGGTCTAAGTGTGAATTAATTCTTGAGAAGGTTAAATTTAATTAAAACTTCTCAGCCCGTCGTTTAAAATTCGTGTGGTGCTAGACGTGCGGCAGTGCCTTCTAATTCTGCCACGACAAAAAAATGCGCCTAACATATTGGAGCCACAGTGTTTAGAAATAAGAACACCTCGCCTGCCGAGGTCTTCAACAAGTCCTATTTCACTAATTATAGAATGACTTCAAGTGCTTACGTACGAGATGACACCAAACTCCAGTGCCAGCGCTCTCTCATCCAGCCTTACACCTGGTCACCGTGCACCATTCATAATCTATGTTTCCAGTAAAGCTACGATAACATCTACTTTTCGAGGTAAGGCAACGGGTTTGCTCATAGATTTATCCGTATCTTCCAGCACCTTTAAACCAATCATCATGGCCCGCTGCGGTACGTACAATGACTGACTTTTTGGTTAGATATCCCCGTAATGCGTCCCAGCCATTTTCTTTTCCAAAACCACTATCTCTAACACCACCCCAGACCGAACGTGGATCATTTCGATGATGATCATTTAACCAGACCACACCGCCACGGACCCTGAGTGAAAGGCGGTGCGCCCGCGCAATATCACGCGCCCAGATTGAAACGCCTAGGCCAAAAGTTCCCGTGTTAGCCATTTCAATAGCTTCATCATCATCATAAAATCTAGTAATTGAAATTACGGGTCCAAAAACTTCTTCTAGGAAGAGCTCATGGTGTGGCTCGACATCTTTAAATATTGTTGGTCGAACGTAAAAACCGTTGGCGAACTCATCCTCTAGATCTAATGGGCTTTCGCCAGCAACCATTTTTGCGCCATCTGCCTTGGCTTGTGCGATCATACGTAGGCAGCGATCCTTGGACTTCTGCGAAATTACTGGCCCCATTTGAGTGGCCTCGTCCATTGGATCACCTATTTTGATCTGTTCGGCTCGTATGGCAAGGTCCTCTACAAAGCGGTCATATATTTTATTATGAACAAGGAACCGAGCGCCCGAAACACACGTTTGACCAGATGCTACGAATGCAGCAAATAATGTACCAGCGATTGCACCCTTGATATCGGCGTCTTCGCACACGATGATTGGTGTCTTGCCTCCTAATTCCATGGTTGTTCGGATTAAGCGCTGTCCAGCTTGACTAGCTACCTTACGGCCAGTGGCTGTACCACCGGTGAGATCAATATAGTGAATGTCTTCAGCCGCGCAGAGCGCCGCTCCGGTTTCAGGACCGCCAGTAACTACATTAATGACACCAGCGGGTAACCCTGCTTCGGTCGCTAACGCGGCCAGAACAAGAGACGAAACAGGCGCTAATTCAGAAGGTTTGATCACGCATGTATTACCCGCGGCCAACGCCGCTGCTAACTTCTTTACCAAGATTAAAATTGGATGGTTCCACGGAGTTAAAAGCGCCACGGGGCCAAGTGGTTCATAGTGTGTCAGTGTCACATATCCACCTTTGACCACATTGGATTCGCCTTCTAGCCCAATAGCAATGCTTGC
Source organism: Planktomarina sp. (assembly GCA_031920365.1). Classification (GTDB taxonomy): domain Bacteria; phylum Pseudomonadota; class Alphaproteobacteria; order Rhodobacterales; family Rhodobacteraceae; genus Planktomarina. The sequence goes on from JAVLEV010000051.1 coordinate 4,207, forward strand.
AAAATATTCTAGCCACTCAGGAATTCGAGCCATTTGAGCATTCATTTCTCTTATGGAACGTCCAGTGATTGTCGATTCCAGCAGAGCTAGGGATGTCATATTGGTACGGAGAATATCTGCAAACGCGTGAAGATACCTTGAGCGATCCAATGGATCTAGCTCTGACCAACCAGCAAATGCTGAACGGGCGGATGTGACGGCAGCCTGCACATCATTTACTTTCGCATCAGGAACAGTCGTAAAAACTTGTGCCGTAGCTGGATTCAACACTTGGATGACGGCGTCATGATCTGGTTTTTGAAACCTACCACCATAGAAAACACCCTTATTTGTACCTGGCGTTAAAAACTCGCTTATTAATTTAGACATCGCTGTCTCCAAATCTATTTCTTGGTACACCAAATAAAAAATACTCATCAAGGGCAAGTAACAATAGTAGTAAAGTATCAAAATATAGTTCAGTTTAAACTTATAGTGTTATTTCCTTAACTTCAGATACCTTGACTTATGCCGGTTTCCCATTTTTGATATACCAAATAAAAGGGGAAATACTTTGGCTACTCCACTCACTATGAAGGCTGCGTTACTCACAGAATATGGTAAGTCGTTAGAAATTATGGACGTTCCGCGGCCTGTTCCAAAGGCGGATGAAGTTCTTGTTAAGGTTGAAGCGAGCGGTGTCTGCTTCACTGATGTTCACATTATGAAGGGTGAGCACGCTTCTCCAAACCCACTACCATTGATCATGGGCCATGAAGGAGTTGGCCGTGTTGTGCAGGTAGGATCAGACGGTGGAAGGTTTAAAGTCGGTGATCGCGTGGGTATTGGATATGTTTTTGGAGCGTGTGGCCACTGCCGCGAGTGTCTGACTGGTGGTGAAAATTACTGCCCTGACTTCGATGCCACTGGTTTTTCTGTTAGTGGCTGTTTTGCAGAATATGTATGTATGCGCACAGAGTGGGCAAACTGTATTCCTGAAGGGATCAGTCCAGTTGAAGCCGCACCGCTGATGTGCGCTGGGGCTGCCGCTTACGCTTCTCATAAGAAGACGGGCGTTCAAGCCGGAGAAACACTAGCGATATTTGGCTTAGGTGGTTTGGGTCAGTATGCAATTCAAATCGCTAAGCTTTCAGGCGTCCGAGTGATTGCAGTAGACGTCAGTAACGAAAAACTTGCCACAGCTAAGGCCTTGGGCGCTGACGAAGTTGTGGTAGCAGATGAACACGCTGGTGCTAAGATTCAAGCATTGGGGGGGGCTCAGGGCTGCGTAAATTTTGCGCCAGTCGGCGCCACTTGGCCAATAATGTTAGAGGCTTGCAACCCTCGTGCAACGATCGTGCTAACAGCCGTGCCGGCTGATCAACTTGCCTTCTATACTTATCAATTGGTCGAACGTGGGCTAAAGGTTGTTGGTAGCTCAGCTTCTAACCGGCAAGAGATGAACGAACTTTTGGCACTTGCTGCTGGAGGGACCGTGAAGGGCGTAATTAACACCCTACCATTTGAAGAAATCAATAAAGCGCTGGCGAGCTTGATCGAGGGTCGTGCAGAAGGCCGTACAGTATTAAATATGCAGCAGGATAAAACACATGGATCTTAAACTAGGCGGCAAGACCGCACTCATCACTGGTGCTTCAATGGGAATAGGAGAGCATCTGGCCGAAACCTTTGCAGCTGAAGGCGTACACTTGCACTTGACGGCACGCAGTATGGATCGATTGGAAGCTTTAAAAGATCGTATAGCCAAAATTAGCGGTGTTAACGTCACTCTTCATCCTTTGGATTTGGCCGCTGATGGCGCCGTTGAGCAGCTTAGCGCCGCAATTAAACATGTCGATATATTGGTCAATAATGCAGGTGCCATACCCAGTGGCGATTTATGGGACGTAGATCAAGAAAGTTGGCGGCATGGCTGGGATCTAAAAGTCTTTGGATATATTGGCATGTGCCGCGAATTTTACACCAAAATGAAAAATGCGGGTGGTGGTGTCATTATTAATAACATTGGTAATGGCGGTGAAGTCCTGGATCCAAAATACATCGCCGGTGCATCAGGGAACGCCAGCCTCATGGGCTTTACACGCGCACTTGGTGGGTTCAGCCTTGACGATAATATCCGGGTGGTTGGCGTAAACCCCGGCCCAGTAGATACGGACCGTATTTATAATATGCTCAAGAAACGTGCGATAAAGGATCTGGGCGATGAAAGTCGCGCTGGTGATCTGCAAAAAGGCTATCCGCTTGGGCGTCCTGCTCACAAAGAGGAGGTCTCAGATATAATTGCCTTTCTGGCTTCTTACCGCGCGGGATATGTAACGGGAACCATCGTCACGGTGGATGGCGGCATCTCATCCCGCCGTTCGATAATATAAGTATGCTGCCGGGCAAGCGCCTGGGGATTGTAATACCGTCCTCAAATGTTGTGATTGAACCCTTAGCTGCGCAGCAATTTTATAAATCTGATACTACTGTGCACTTCTCGCGGTTGGGTGTGGTTGATATCAAACTTGATGCTGGTTCTTTGGCGCAATTCGAGATGGGGGAGCAACTTAGTGCGGCACAAAAACTACGTGATGCTCGGGTCGATGCGGTAGTATGGGGTGGAACTTCGTCCAGTTGGCTTGGTTTCGAACGCGACGAAGAGTATTGTAAGCTTATTGAGCAGGAAACTGGTATTTCTGTTACAACTTGTGTCCTTGAAATGAACCGTAAAGTGGCGAGCTTAGGCGCGAGGCGGATCGCAATGGTGACCCCATATACTGACGACGTTCACAACCGCATTCTTGATAATTATGAGGGGTTGGGTTTTCCAAGACCTACAGGTCAAAATCTTGGCGGCATAGTTAGTAATGATTTTGCATCCATATCTCCTAACACATTAGAAGATATGATACTTAACGTGGCTAAAGGCGTTCCTGATGTAATTATGATTATGTGTACAAATTTACGAGGTGCAGGTGTTGCAGAGGATCTGAGTAAACGGCTGGGACTGCCAGTTATCGACAGTGCTGCTGCAACATTGCAGGCGGGGTCTAGATTGATTTCTGGGTAACCCTTTTATAAGGCTCATTTTTGTTAAGAGTGGAGGTAATGTATTTTATAATAACGCTCTAAGCGCATCTACCATGAGTAGGATTTTAATTTATTTTACGCTTTTTAAGCCTATGTAATTACCCCTAGTCTGTCTTGTATTTGGCATTATGACTTTATGTTTTTTGCCGCAAGGTTTTAAGTTTGGCCATGCCATGAGGTGTTAATTTTAATAAGTTTGAAGATACTCAATTTAAATAAAAAAATTTTACCATTTGATAAAAAAAAATTTTGTGCAATGGTGATCCCAAAATAGCCAGTTGGAGAAATCTATGACTAGCCAAATGATCTCAGGCATAGCCGCCGACCGTCTCAGCAATGCTGAGCTTGCAAAGAATTTTGCAGATTTGCATTCCCCACTTCAACCACATGAAGTGATGGTAGCAGCAGACCGATGCTATTTCTGCCATGACGCACCTTGCATAACTGCATGTCCCACAGACATTGATATCCCATTGTTTATTCGCCAGATTAGTACTGGGACGCCAGAGGCGGCTGCCAAAACAATATTTGATATGAATATTCTTGGCGGTATGTGTGCGCGCGTTTGTCCGACTGAAGAGCTTTGTGAGCAGGCCTGTGTGCGCGAACTAGCTGAAGGTAAACCTGTTGAGATTGGCCGCTTGCAACGCCATGCAACCGATACACTGATGGCGCAAGACGTTCATCCCTACTCGAGGGCTGCTTTAACAGGAAAAACGGTTGCTGTTGTCGGAGGAGGGCCAGCTGGGCTGGCTTGTGCGCACCGTTTGGCAGTGCTTGGTACTGATGTCACAATTTATGATTCACGGCCTAAGGTTGGCGGTCTGAATGAATACGGTATTGCTGCCTATAAATCTACGAATGAGTTTGCCGCAAGGGAAGTTGATTGGTTGCTATCCGTTGGTGGTATTACGATCAAAAATAACAAAGCCTTAGGTGAAGATATTAATCTTGACGATTTGGCGCGTGATTTTGATGCGGTTTTTCTCGCTGTCGGTCTGGGTGGGGTCAATGCGTTAGACATTGGTGGCAGCGATAAATCAGGTGTTTCTGACGCTGTTGCTTTCATCGAGACGCTTCGCCAAGCGACTGACCTCTCTACCATTCCGATAGGAAGAAATGTTGTTGTGATTGGAGGGGGTATGACTGCCGTTGATGCAGCTGTGCAATCAAAACTATTAGGCTCTGAGCAAGTCACCATTGTTTACCGGCGTGGCCGTGAAGCTATGAGTGCAAGCCGGTATGAGCAAGACCTTGCTGCGAAGCATGGCGTTAAGTTGATGTTTAACGTGCAACCAAAAAAGCTTCATGGAAACGGGGCTGTGACCACGCTTGAGCTAGAATATACTGCTGATCAAAAAGGTAAACTTGAGCCCACAGGAGAAACTCTAAATATCGCTGCGGATCAAGTTTTTACTGCGATTGGCCAAACACTGAAAACTGATGGCAGTCTGGTACTTGAAGGTCGAAAGATTGCTGTAAATGGTGTTGGCCGTACTAGCCGTGATGGCGTTTGGGCCGGTGGCGATTGTGCCTCTAGCGGTAACGATCTTACTGTAACGGCTGTGGCTGAAGGGCGTGATGCAGCAATGGATATTCATAGAACTTTTCTGGGAGGCGCGTAACAATGGCTGATCTAACAACAGATTTTCTAGGTATTAAAAGCCCAAACCCATTTTGGCTCGCATCTGCCCCCCCGACGGACAAGGAATATAATGTCCGCCGGGCTTTCGAAGCTGGCTGGGGTGGGGTAGTTTGGAAAACGCTTGGTGCTGAGGGCCCGCCCGTCGTAAATGTTAACGGCCCACGTTATGGCGTAATTCACGGAGCTGACCGCCGCGTGCTTGGCCTCAATAACATTGAGCTTATTACGGATAGATCTTTGGAGGTGAACCTTGAAGAGATCACGCGCGTAAAGAGAGATTACCCTGATCGCGCAATGATTGTATCCATCATGGTGCCGTGTGAGGAACAGGCATGGAAAGACATCCTGCCGAAAGTAGAAGCCACTGGAGCCGATGGCATAGAGCTCAATTTTGGTTGCCCGCATGGTATGTCAGAACGCGGTATGGGTGCCGCGGTTGGTCAGGTGCCTGAATATATTGAAATGGTGACACGTTGGTGTAAGCAGTATTATTCTAAACCTGTAATCGTAAAGCTGACGCCAAATATAACTGACGTACGTTTGCCAGCGGCCGCGGCACGGCGCGGTGGTGCTGATGCGGTATCACTTATAAACACCATAAATTCGATTATCTCTGTCAATCTTGATTCCATGAGCCCGGAGCCTTCAATCGATGGCAAGGGTTCCCATGGAGGATACTGTGGTCCTGCTGTTAAACCGATTGCGATGTCTATGGTATCGGAAATTTCACGTGCACCAGAAACAGCAGGGATGCCCATATCAGGTATTGGTGGCGTGACGACATGGCGTGACGCAGCCGAATATATTACTCTAGGTTGTGGTAATGTACAGGTCTGTACTGCGGCCATGACTTATGGGTTCAAAGTTGTTCAAGAAATGATAACTGGTCTTTCTCAGTGGATGGATGAAAAGGGCCACACCACAATTAACGATTTCATGGGTGCTGCCATCCCTAATACAACTGACTGGAAACATTTAAACCTCAACTACATTGCTAAAGCTGAAATTAGCCAAGCTGACTGCATCAGTTGTGGCCGTTGCTACGCTGCCTGTGAAGATACATCCCACCAAGCTATTGCCATGTCAGATGACCGCACGTTTACGGTGATTGATGCAGAGTGCGTAGCCTGTAACTTGTGTGTTGAGGTTTGCCCTGTTGAAAATTGTATCACGATGGTGAAGCAAGAAGTGGGAACGGTTGATCTCCGGACTGGCGAAACTGTATCGGCCGATTACGCCAACTGGACTACACACCCAAACAATCCAGGCGCTGTTGCTGCTGAATAAAAAAATGACGTATGGTGCGCTCTCAATAGTAGCGCGCTGTATATATTTAAACGGTTAGCATTCGGCGTAACATATCCTCGAAATAGCGTTCGGCATCGGGAAAGTGATCTCCTTCACCAAGGACAGCCTGCACTTGTACATCGAAGTCTGCATAGTGCTGTGTCATCGCCCAGATCGAAAAAATAAGGTGATGTGCATCGACTGAACGAATTAACCCAGCTCCAGACCATTTGTTCATCAGTTTTACCAAAGTACTTACGACATCGCGTAACTCACCGGTTAAAGCACTCTTAATTCGTGGTGCGCCCTGGATGATTTCATTGGCATAAAGGCGACTTTCGCGCGGATATAGGCGGCTCATCATCATCTTATGTTTTGCATAACCCAATATTTCTTCGATAGGATCACCATCTGGATTGATGTCGCGAACAGGTTTGAGCCAATGCGCGAGAAGTTGGTTAAGAAGGGCCTCGTAGATAGCTTCTTTGGATGCAAAATAGTATAGTATGTTGGGTTTTGAGAGGCCAGACTCAGTTGCAATTTGGTCTAGTGTTGAACCCCTGAAGCCAAACTGCGAAAAAATTTTTAAACCTGCGTCCAAAATGACTAAATGGTTTTTCTTTTGGATTCGCGTTTCATACTTAGCCATGGATAACCATCCCACGGAAAACCTAAGCGAGTAAATGATTAAATCTGGGCACTTCAAAAACTGCGGGGTAGTTTGCGACAGCAATTCCTTGACTCGTGCTAGACCTCTGCTAGCGTCACTTTTACCAGTTGGTCAAAATAATTGGTTGACTAGAAAACATAACTGAGTAGGAGCCTATGCCATGGCTGCAATTGGAGAAAACCTAAAGATTAACAGTGAACGTCTTTGGGATAGCTTGATGGAAATGGCCGAGATAGGCCCAGGCGTCGCGGGTGGTAATAATCGCCAAACTGTGACTGATGAAGACAGCGAAGGCAGGCACTTATTTCAAAAATGGTGTAAGGCTGCAGGCTGCTCTATGGGTTTGGATCAAATGGGAAATATGTTTGCGAGACGAGAGGGTGCAGACCCAGACGCCTTGCCTGTATATGTTGGCTCGCATTTAGATACACAGCCAACTGGCGGAAAATACGACGGAGTTCTTGGTGTTCTTGGTGGGCTGGAGCTGCTGCGTACGATGAATGACCTTGATATTAAGACTAAGCATCCGATTGTCGTAACCAATTGGACGAATGAAGAAGGTACACGCTATGCGCCAGCGATGTTGTCTTCTGGGGTTTTCGCGGGTCTTCACACTCAGGATTGGGCGTATAGTCGTTCGGATTCTGACGGTAAGACGTTTGGTGATGAACTGGTGCGTATTGGTTGGCGGGGTGAGGAAACTGTTGGTGCTCGCAAAATGCACGCATTCTTTGAGCTTCACATAGAACAGGGGCCTATTCTGGAGGCAAAGAACAAACAGATTGGGGTTGTGACACACGGGCAGGGCCTGTCCTGGACTGAAGTCACAATTATTGGAAAAGACGCGCACACGGGATCTACACCAATGCCTATGCGTAAGAATTCTGGTTTGGCGATGGCCCACATCTTAGCCAAGGTTGATGAAATAGCTATGTCCCATGCGCCGCATGCCGTGGGGGCCGCTGGCCATATTAACGTTTACCCGAACTCACGGAACGTGATCCCAGGCAAAGTTGTATTTACTGTTGATTTTCGATCACCCGATTTGGCTGTCATCAAGGATATGGAAGCACGACTGCGCGTAGACGCTCAGTCCATTTGCGATGCAATGGGCATGGAGGTCTTGTTTGAAAAGGTGGGTGGATTTGATCCTGTGGCGTTTGATGAGGCATGTGTGGAGGCGGTACGAAGTGCTGCAGTCAGGCTAGGCTACAGTCACATGGATCTAATTTCTGGAGCAGGCCATGACGCTTGCTGGATAAACCGTGTGGCTCCAACTGCGATGATTATGTGCCCATGTGTTGACGGCCTCAGCCATAATGAAGCTGAAGAAATTAATCGCGAATGGGCTGCGGCTGGGACGGACGTTTTACTGCATGCAGTTTTGGAGACTGCAATCATCACGACTTAAGTGCAAGAAGTACTGGCCTAAAGGGCACGGAGATTATAATGACTATAGTTATCAAAAACGGTACAATCGTTACCCATGATCTTACTTACAAATCAGATGTTTTAATTGATGATGGTAAGATTATCGAGATTGGACAGGGCCTGTCTGGAAAGGAGCAACTGGACGCGACTGGTTGCTATGTGATGCCGGGTGGTATTGATCCGCACACCCACCTTGAAATGCCATTTATGGGCACTTACTCGACGGATGATTTTGAAAGTGGAACACGCGCCGCGCTTGCGGGTGGTACAACAATGGTTATTGATTTCGCACTACCAAGCCCAGGGCAAGGTTTGCATGACGCGCTTAAGATGTGGGACAATAAGTCTACACGCGCAAATTGTGATTATTCTTTTCACATGGCTGTAACGTGGTGGGGGGAGCAAGTTTTTGATGAGATGGAATCTGTAATCAAAGACCGTGGTATCAACACTTTCAAACATTTTATGGCCTACAAAGGTGCTTTGATGGTAAACGATGATGAGCTTTATGCGAGCTTTAGTCGACTTTCTGAACTTGGTGGAATCGCGATGGTTCATGCTGAAAATGGTGATGTTGTAGCTGAATTGTCGGCTAAGCTTTTAGCTGAAGGCAACACTGGCCCAGAAGCACACGCTTATTCACGTCCTCCACAGGTTGAGGGTGAAGCTACGAACCGTGC
>JAVLEV010000052.1:0-12886 GCA_031920365.1 Planktomarina sp.
ATTGCACTTGTATTTCTGCATTTGAGAACCGATGCAAAATACATACTAAATCTGTCCGTCACCCGACTAGTGCTGTTGTAGTTTTAAGCGGTAGTGGGCGTTCTCTAATAGGTAGGTGCACGATAGCACTAAATAGGCCTACGCCGACACCTATCCACCACACGGCAGAATAATTTCCATAGATATCATACATTCTTCCGCCTAACCAAACGCCTAAAAAGCTACCAAGCTGGTGCGAAAAGAACACAATTCCATAAAGCGTGCCCATGTAGCGAAGACCATAGATGTGAGCGACTAAGCCTGATGTAAGTGGAACTGTGGCTAGCCATAGTGAGCCCATAGCGAAGGAGAATAAGACTACTGACATTGGCGTGACTGGTAGGGCGATGAACAGGGCTGCAATTACTGTTCGCCCTAAATAAATTCCTGCTAAAAGGTATTTTTTAGAATAGCGTTTTCCAAGGTAACCGGCAGTGAGTGTCCCTACAATATTGGCCAGACCGATCAGGGAAATCGCGAGTGCACCCAGCCGCGAGGTCGTGGTTATACCAATGGAGTGTAGCGCCCCACCAGGCATGATTGGCGCACAAAGCTCTGTCACAAATGCTGGAAAATGTGCAGTGATAAATGCTAGCTGATAGCCACAGGAGAAGAAGCCCAGAAAAATAAGCGAATAGCTTGGGTCTTTGAAAGCCTTAATTAAAACTTGGCCAATGCTTTCTTCTAGATCTGCCTTGCTGGCTAACCGCTCAGATTTCATCATAGGTAGGAAGATCAAGGAACCAATCACTATGGCGGCAAATGCGATAAAGACGTTTTGCCAATCCATATAGCTCAACAAATACTCCGCGAGCGGTGCACCAATTACCTGGCCTGCCGATCCTGCAGCTGTGGCGATACCCAAAGACATGGACCTGTTATCATCTGAGGCTGCGCGGCCCACCACTGCAAGGATTACCCCAAAGCCTGTACCTGCTATGCCAAAACCCACTAATATGCCATATATTTGCATGGCGCCTGGAGTTGCTGCGGTAGAAGATAACACTAAGCCAAGTGCATAGATTAAGCCACCTAAAATAATGGCTTTGCGATCAGTAAGTTTTTCTGCAATTGCCCCAAATATTGGCTGCCCAATACCCCAAAATAGATTTTGCAAAGCGATTGCCATTGAGAACTCAGTCCGCAACCAGCCAAATTCTTCAGCAATGGGAATTTGAAACACCCCAAAAGAGGCACGCACGGCAAAACTCAGCATAACTATAATGCAGCCAGCGATCAAAACAGGGGTAAACAGGACACTTTGTTTCATGGGTCTTTAGTAAGAGTTATTGCTCCCTCTGCAATAGCTACTCATGCAGTAAGTAGAATGCTATCCGTAGTGATACTCAGTATTTGCACCTAACGCTGGGCAGAGTTATTGGAAGTGATGAGCTTGATTCAAATATACACTGATACCGTGCGCAGTGGCGTCTTGCAGGCTGACCCAGCCCAGGAAGGGACTATGCTTGAATTGGAACGGTTGCGTCAAGTCTTGAGCCAACCACGGAAACGGGGCTGGTTTCGCAAGTCTACGCCAGCTCCAAAGGGTATTTACCTGTGGGGTGGAGTTGGATGTGGCAAATCTATGTTAATGGATATGTTTGCACGTAGCCTGGGGACCTCTGTGCGCCGGGTTCATTTCCATGCGTTCATGCAAGAGGTTCACAGCGGTATTGCGCGTGCCAAATCGCAAGGGGTGGTTGACGCAATCCAGCCTGTTGCGCAAGAAATGGCTGCAGGGATCAGCTGTCTGGCTTTTGATGAGATGCAGATTACTGATATTACAGACGCAATGCTGGTCAGTCGCTTGTTTGAGGCTCTCTTTGCGGCTGGAGTTGTGATTGTTGCCACCTCGAATCGGCACCCAAATAATCTTTATAAAAACGGGCTGAACCGGCAGTTATTTGTACCGTTCATTTCGTTATTACAGAATAAAATGATGGTTCATCAGTTGGTCTCTGCTACGGACTACCGCCAAAATCGGATGGCAGGTCAGCAAAGTTATTTTATGCCCTTGGGAAAAGATGCGACCACTGGCATGGATCAGGTTTGGTTGGAATTGGCGGGGGGGGCTGGAACGCCATTTACTCTCGAGGTAAAGTCACGTGAGGTCTCCATCCCTATTTTTCGCAATGGGATTGCGAGAATCTCATTCTCAGCCCTCTGTGGGCAGCCGCTTGGTGCAGCTGACTATCTGGCTCTAGCGAAGCAAACCAAAGTGTTGATGCTGGATGATATCCCACTACTGGGCAGTGATAACGCTAGTGAAGCAAAACGATTTGTAACGCTAATAGATGCTGTCTACGAAGCAGGTATAAGCTTTATTGCTTCGGCTGCTGTGGCACCGGAGGATTTATATCCCAGCGGCATTGGTCGTTTCGAGTTTGAGCGCACTGCGTCCCGGCTTCGTGAAATGCAGGCGCAAGGCTGGGGCCAGAATTAAGCTTTTTCATCATTTTCGCGTAAAACATGCCCTGCCAAATACAGTGATCCACAGATTAAGATCCGAGCCTCGGGGTGGCGCTTAGATAAGTCCTGCAAGGCTTTTTCTATATCAATGCCTTCAAAGCTTGTTAACCCACACGAGCGACCAAAATTTGCAAGGTCGGGTGCGGACACTGCGTTTGGCTCATTGGGAATTGTGATTGTGGTCAGGGATTTGCAATGGGGACTAATGGGTGCCAAAAAACCTTTTACGTCTTTGGTGTTGATCATACCACATATGATATGAGTTTCGCGTTTTGCCAAACTAGACAATGTGGCAGCGATCGCGCGTCCTGCGGCCGGGTTATGCCCCCCATCTAGCCAAACCTCGTTGCTAGACAAGTTTTTCAGTAGGGGCCCAGTGCGGAGCCTTTGCATGCGTGCGGGCCAATTGGCTTGGCTAATTGCAGCTGTGCAGGCGATCTCATCCATGCCAAGATAGCGCAGTGTAGCAATTGTGGCGCCAGCGTTTTGGATTTGATGCGGACCGGTTAGGTTGGGCAAAGGTAGGTCTAGCAGGCCAGTTTCATCTTGATAAATCAACCGCTCCGCTTCAACGCTCACATGCCAATGCTGTCCGTGGACCAGTAAAGGAGCACCAACTTTTGCAGCTTGGCGTTCGATGACCTCAAGGGCATCTTCTGGCTGAGGTCCAATGATGGCTGTGATACCACGTTTTAATATACCAGCCTTTTCAAAAGCAATCTTGGCCAGAGTGTCACCCAAAAACTGTTGGTGATCCAAATCAACTGGCGTGATGATGCAGGCAGCGGGGCGAGTTACCACGTTGGTCACGTCTAAACGCCCACCCATACCGGTTTCCAGCAAGGTATAATCCGCGTGCGTTTCGGTAAATGCTTGGAGGGCGGCGCAGGTGGTGATTTCAAAATAGGTGATCGTCTCGCCGTTGTTTGCTGCGTAGCAAGAATCCAATTGCTCAATCAAAGCTTGTTCGCTGATTAATGTTCCTGCGATCCGAATACGTTCGTGAAACTTGGCTAAATGTGGGGAGGTGTAGGCATGAACTACGTGACCCACTCCCTCCATCCCAGCACGTAACATGGCTTGGGTGCTGCCTTTGCCATTTGTGCCCGCAAGGTGAATAACAGGCGGTAGGCGATCCTGTGGGTTGTCTAAAGCGGCCAATAATCGCCAAACACGGTCTAATGTCAGATCAATAACCTTCGGATGCAGTGACATCATTCGTTCAAGGATGATGTCTGAAGATTTTGATTTCACTTTGTTTGATCCATTTCTGCTGTGGACTCTTCAGCAGAGGGTTTAGGTAGATCGCCTTTTATTGCGGGAGATTTCTTGAGGAGCAAACGAGTGATTGTGATCAACTCATCGCGCATTGCGGTACGATGGGTCACTCGATCAAGCATTCCGTGATCAAGCAAATACTCCGCTCTCTGGAAACCTTCAGGCAGTTTTTCTCGGATGGTTTGTTCAATCACACGCTGGCCGGCAAAACAGATTAACGCATTCGGTTCGGCAATATGTACATCACCAAGCATAGCATATGACGCCGTCACGCCACCTGTGGTAGGGTGTGTAAGCACTACGATGTATGGAAGTCTGGCCTCCTTTAGCATCTGCACAGCTACCGTGGTACGTGGCATTTGCATAAGTGACAGAATACCTTCCTGCATGCGTGCGCCGCCCGCGGCAGAAAATAAAATAAGTGGGCGTTTTAACTCAACAGCGCGTTCTGCTGCGGCAATAATCGCATTGCCGACATACATACCCATTGATCCCCCCATAAAGGCAAAATCTTGGCATGCGGCAACAATACCGGTTCGGCCAATTTTGCCTTCGACCACTAGCATCGCCTCGGTCTCACCAGTTTTCTTTTGTGCGGCTTTCATTCGATCAGGATATTTTTTCTGATCGCGAAAATGCAGAGGATCGGTAATGGGCTTCGGCACATCAACATCAACAAAAATACCACCATCGAATAGGGCTTCCAACCGCGCACGCGGGCTGATGCTCATATGGTGGTCACAATGTGTGCAGACATTCAAATTTTCTGACAACTCACGGTGGAACAGCATAGTACCACATTCGACGCATTTGGTCCAAAGGTTTTCGGGCACTTCGCGACGCGAAAACAGCGAATTTATCTTTGGCCGGACGTAGTTAGATATCCAATTCAACTGCTATGTTTCCCTGTTTTATGTAACTTTAGACCAGTTAATCACCTGTACGAAAAATTGCAACTCACCTGCGCAATGCAAGGCGCACAGAAAGATAAGCAAGTATCATCCCAATGGTGTCTACAGGTAGATTTGTAATTAACTGGGGTGTATCTGTGATCGAAAATGGGTACACATATAAGCTAAGCCCCCCAAGGTAATCACCAATACCGATAACAGCTATGGATAGAAAATTAACGGCAAAGTGAAAGGCAATCGTGGGGCCAAGGGTCCCACTGCGTGCCGTCAGGTCTGCTGCCAAAACTCCAAAGGTGATTGCCCAAAGAACAACCCAGGGTGCGGAGCTTCCCGTCATTATCGGATCATAGTGCAGCAGGCCAAACAAAATAGCAGGTAGCAAAATCCAAATACTCTTATGTAGGCCAAGCGCAGCCAGCTGGCTTTGGAGATAGCCGCGGAACAACAATTCCTCAGCGGTGACTTGGACGAGCAAAAATAATGAGGTGAGGGGTAAAAGACTAAGCCAAAGCCCAAGTGCAAGGTTTGGCTGTAAGTCCCCAGTCAGCAATGCAAATATTGCCATAAGTGCCATGTAGGGCAGCAAGTTTCGCGTCGCCTTGCGGAATTGGGTAGTTGTGAGGCGGAAGCCGCCTAGCAATGTCATGGGACTACGGTGGTGCAATAAAATTACTACTAAGAAAATAGCTATAATCATAAACCCAAAGCTTCCAAGAACAGTAAGCATTTGTCCAGGTGAAGTCCGGCCCTGTGAAGTGGCAATCGTTTGCACCCACGCGTCGCCCATAATTACTGAAACTACATGTCCAGCGAGCATAATCATCACCATGTAAAAAAAAGTGATTGTTATCAATCCGAAGATTAGACGCAGGATGTCTGATTTATTACGGGCAGGAGCAACAAGACGCTCGTGGAGTTTGTAGGACATACAGTTCTTTTAAATTGTAGTACCGCGCGTGGAAAGGTGAAATGAATATAATTCAAACATTGTTTTATAGTAATTTCCTGTGTGAAGCAGTTTCAAGCATGCCGAGATTGGAACTGCCGGCTTGCCCATCGTGGCATCTCCCCCTAAGCATTTAGGAAAGCGTTAAACAAAGGGTTCCGCAATGAATAAACACGTATTTGACAAATCCAAATTACCCAGCCGCCACGTGTCAGTTGGTCCTGAGCGTGCCCCGCACCGTTCGTTTTACTATGCGATGGGTATGACTGCAGCAGAGATTGCTCAACCATTTATTGGTGTGGCAACCTGTTGGAATGAAGCAGCACCTTGTAATATTTCTTTAAACCGGCAAGCGCAGGCTGCGAAACTTGGTGTGAAAAACGCAGCCGGTACGCCTCGTGAATTTACCACAATTACTGTGACCGATGGCATTGCTATGGGTCATGAAGGGATGCGGTCTTCGCTCGCAAGCCGTGAAGCTATTTCTGACAGTGTTGAACTCACTATGCGTGGGCACTGCTACGATGCGCTCGTCGGCCTTGCGGGCTGCGATAAATCTTTGCCGGGAATGATGATGGCCATGGTCCGCTTAAATGTCCCGTCAGTCTTTATCTATGGCGGCTCAATTCTGCCGGGCCGAATGAATGGAAAAGATGTGACCGTTCAAGACGTGTTTGAAGCTGTGGGCCAACATCAGGCTGGCACGCTGTCGACTTGTGAATTAGAAAAGCTCGAAGCCGTCGCTTGTCCATCAGCAGGGGCTTGTGGCGGCCAATTTACGGCTAATACGATGGCCTGCGTTTCAGAAGCAATTGGCTTGGCGCTACCAAACTCCACTGGTGCTCCTGCGCCGTATGAATCGCGTGACCAATATGCGGTTGCATCCGGTGAAGCGGTGATGAACCTACTTGAGAAAAATATCCGTGCGCGCGATATAGTGACATTAAAGTCTCTCGAGAATGCTGCGCGGGTTGTGGCCTGTACTGGTGGATCAACTAACGCTGGTTTGCATCTTCCAGCAATAGCTCATGAGGCGGGCTTAGAATTCTATCTTGACGATGTCTGTGAGATTTTCCGTGATACGCCATATTTTGTGGATCTTAAACCTGGTGGCCAATACGTTGCAAAAGATCTTTATGAAGTAGGTGGTGTGCCTGTAGTGATGAAGGAGCTACGCAAGGCAGGTTTGATGCATGAAGATTGTATCACAGCAACGGGCCGCTCTATGGGTGAGGAGCTTGATCTCATCGAACGTGAAGCCGATGGGCGGGTCATTTACTCAGTCGAAACACCTATCACTAAAACTGGAGGCGTTGTTGGACTCAAAGGTAATTTAGCCCCTGAAGGTGCGATTGTGAAAGTGGCAGGTATCAGTGCACAACATCAAATATTTACTGGTCCAGCGCGGGTCTTTGAATGTGAAGAAGATGCATTTGAAGCTGTGAAAAAGCGTGCGTATGAGGAAGGTGATGTTTTAGTCATCCGCAACGAGGGTCCATCCGGAGGTCCGGGTATGCGTGAAATGCTGGCTACAACTGCGGCGCTTTCAGGCCAGGGTATGGGCAAAAAAGTTGCATTGATCACGGATGGACGCTTCTCAGGAGCAACCCGGGGTTTCTGCGTTGGACACGTTGGCCCAGAAGCTGCTTCTGGAGGTCCAATCGCCCTGCTCAAAACCGGGGACGTAATTACAATCAATGCAATTTCAGGTGAATTGTCGGTAGCTTTGAATGATGATGAGCTAGCAGAGCGTAGAGCTGATTGGAAAGGTCCACGCAAAACTATCTATGCCAGTGGCGCGCTTTGGAAATATGCGCAGTTGGTTGGGGCCACTTATAAAGGTGCTGTTACCCACCCGGGTGCAAAAGCTGAGCTACATGAGTATTTTGACCTCTAGGGTCATATTGGCAGTCAGCGTATTTTTCTTAGCTGGCTGCCAAATAAGCTTTATTTTTTAGGTGCAATAATAACTTCAACCCGGCGGTTAATCTCACGGCCTTCGGGGGTGGCGTTGCTGGCAACTGGTGCAAGATAACCAATGCCTTGATAGGATACGCGCTCGGACTTGATGTCTGGAAATTTTGCAAGCAACATGGCCTGTACGGCCTGGGCCCGTTGCTTGGAAAGCTTCAAGTTTTTAACTTGAGATCCGCTGGAATCCGTGTGCCCAACCAAAATAATGGATTGATCTAAGTTTGCGCTTAGAAACTTAGAAAGGGCGAGTAAAGATGGAAATGTATCACCATCTAAATTGGCGGAACCTGCTTCAAAACTGAGGTCTGACAGAATAAAATGCCCTGTTTCAACTAATCGATCAAGCAACTGGTCAGGGCTTTTGGGGATGGGTAGGGCTGAAAACTTTACGTCTATATCGCTTGCAATGCGTACCTGCGTCATTTGCATATGTGTATGGCCTAACGACTGGCTGACTAGTATCCATACTGCGTGTCCCTTACCCTTATAGGCGCTTAAAAACGTATAATTACCAAGATCGACATACATAGCTGGTGGCATCATGATGGGTAACGAAAAACGAAAATCATACCCACCGCATGCTTGATCTGCGCATTGGAGGCCCAGAGTGTAGCCTTGCTCAATTAATTGTTTAAGCAAGGCAGCTGCCACAATATCAGGTTTGCTTGTGACATTTGATTGAAACGCGGTGTGTGTGACGGCGCCAGCTAATTTCACATTGGGTACGTTTGATCCATTCCATACATTTACGGGCAACTCTATCGTTTCCAAGGCGCTTTTATTCTGGGCTACCTGTTCCAGACCAACAGGCATGCTAAGTTCGAGAGCATGAGCTGAAAATGGAAGCATCAAAAAGGATATTATGGTACGTAGCATCTAAATCCTAGCGGTTTTGAGAGTGATATTGTGTATTGGGCTGCATATCAGTTGCGCTTGCCACACGGTTAGTCATATTGAAAAAACCTGCTACCGCAGCAATATCCCAAATATCACGATCAGAAAACCCAACGGTGCGTAAGGCATCACGATCGAGTTCTTCAATATCTTGGCTACTTTCTGTCATAAGAGCCGCGAAGTCGAGCATGGCTTTTTGCCGCGCATTCAGCGTGGCCGACCTGTAATTCATGGCTAGCTGCTCGCCCAAAATAGGGTTTTCAGACAGTTGACGCACTGCTGCGCCATGTGCAGTTAGGCAGTAAAAGCACTTATTGATTGATGACACCACCACAGCGATCATCTCACGCTCAAGCTTTGACAGTCCACTGTCTGACAACATCACATCATTATAAAAAGTTGTGAAGGCATTCAGCTTATCGATGTCAAAAGCGTATGCCCGAAGCACGTTGGGAACCATCCCAAGCCTATCTTGGCAGATGTCGAAGTATTTCTGTGTCCCTGCTGGAAGAGGGTCAATCATCGGTAAATTAAGGGCTGTGGGACTATCGGTCATGTGCTTTCCTTTATACGGTAGTGATAGTGGCCAACGGGTATCAGTCCCATCGATTGGTATAACTCATTGGCGGCAGTATTATCGTCAGTGGTCATCAGGCTCATATAGTTTGCCCCGTGATCTTGCGCCCATTTTGCCGCTTGTGCCATCAGTTTTCGCGCGACGCCGGTACGCCGAAACTGGTGCAAAACTTCTACCGCATGGATCATGGCAATATTGCCATCGAGTGCTAGAAAAGCTGCGCCGGCTGGGGTATCTGCACTTCGGGCAAGCAGGCCGGTCTTCGGCCCCTGAACCCGATGCATCAGTGTGATGCGTTCTGCGTTAATACCGCCTTCGGCCCACACGCCACACATCACCTGCAAGGGTTCCCAAATTGCATAACTCTCAGCCGCAGGCAGAAACTTGGGTACAAGCAGGGCGTTTTCACAAGCATAAAGGGTTGTTGGGTTAATGACCTTATATTTAAGCGCTTCAAGCGCTATGTCCAATTTGGTATCGTTCTGACGGATCATAAACAAACTGGTTTGCCCCAAGTCTAGCATGGCCTGCTCGGCCACAACAATATCAGCCAAGCTTTCCTGTACCAGTGTCGCGGCCGATGCACGTTTGCCACCACCGTTACCGTCACGAATATCCCAACCCTCATGCCGCCTTACGCTCAGGGCTGGCCATGTGGCGTTTGCGGCGCCGTAGAGCCTTTGGACATCAGGTAAATTCATATGGGGAACTCTGCTTCCAACTGTGCCATAGCTTGGTTGAGCATGTCGGCATCTGTACCACGTATAACCACATTTGCGCCAAACAAGCCGTCTTTCTGGAAGGGATAACATCCAATTGATAGAGCAGGAAAAGCATGGGCCAAAGCCCCTAGCGGTGCGGCGATATCGCCTTCACCGCGCTCAACCCGATAGGTTCGTGAAATCAGGGGTTCGCCGCCGCTTAGGCTGGGCAACGCGCTGGCCACCATAGCTTGGAAAATGGAAGGGACGCCAGCCATCACATGCACATTTCGCAGTGTAAAACCGGGAGCCTTGCTGACTGGGTTGTCAATCAGAGTAGCGCCGTCAGGGATCCGAGCCATGCGCAGACGAGCTTCGTTGAGCGGCTGTTTTTGGGTGTCATAATGGTCTTGAAGAATAGCCCTTGCATCGTCGCGGATACCGATCGTTGCGCCAAAGGCTTCGGCTATGCAATTAGCGGTAATGTCATCATGGGTGGGCCCAATGCCGCCGCTTGTGAACACATGGGTGTAGCTGTCACTCAGGGCTCGGGTAGCAGCAATAATAGCGGCTGGATCATCGCTGACCACTCGGACCTCTTTAAGATCGATGCCTTGTTCTGTGAGCTGCCCAGCTAAGTAGTACATATTAGCGTCACGAGTGCGTCCTGATAGGATTTCATCGCCAATGACGAGCATCGCGGCAGTTGGGTTAGTCATGAGGCCTCCTTGCATTCAAATACCCTATAGTTATAGAATCGAATGATGCGCTTTCAAACCCCTCTTGTGCGTGGCCGTCTGATCCAGCGCTACAAACGATTTTTAGCGGATGTTGAATTAGAAGATGGCCGGGTGGTTACAGCCCATTGTGCCAATCCTGGTGCAATGATCGGTCTAAAGGAGCCCGGCCTACAGGTCTGGCTGGAGCCAAATAATGATCCCAAGAAGAAGCTAAGGTTTGGCTGGCGACTGGTGCAATTGACCACTGGTGCTTGGGTTGGTATTGACACCAGTATTCCCAATAAGGTGATTAAAGAGGCTCTGCATTCCAAACAGATTTCGCAGCTTGCCGCCTATGATACAATTCTGCCGGAGCAAAAATATGGTACTAATTCGCGTGTAGATTTTCTTTTGAAAAAAACTGGCCTTTCGGATGCTTATGTCGAAGTGAAGAATGTAAATCTTTTGCGACAGCACGATTGGGCTGAATTTCCAGATACTGTCACCGCTCGTGGTTTGAAACATTTGGGCGTTCTTGGCGATATGGTGCAAGCCGGGCATCGTGCTGTTTTGATATACTGTGTCCAGCACACTGGATGCGCTAGGTTTCGTTTGGCAGAAGATCTTGATCCCTACTATGCTGCGGCTTGTTTGACTGCGCAGGGCCGGGGTGTTGAGATGCTCTGTTATGACTGTGATGTAAGCATCACTGAAATTAATTTGCGTGGCTCCTTACCGTTGTGCCTATCCACTCAGGATGTGGCTAAATTTTCCATCACTCGCTCTGGTCGTGTCTAGAAGCTTACACTATACAAAGTGAAAATTTTAAATAGGAGCCGCCTTGTGAATTCAGCCCGTGGACGATTGACCAAAGACGGCATCCGGATTTATGGCCCGGATGATTTTGTAGGCATGGCAGAGGCTGGTCGCATTGCGGCCACTATCCTTGATGATATTGTGCCACACATTATTGTAGGCCAAACTACCTTTGAGATTGACCGGGTGATTGCCGATATGGTGACAGCCCATGGTGCAAAGTCTGCAACTATCGGCTATAAGGGTTATAAACACGCCAGCTGTATTTCGGTCAATCATGTGGTCTGCCATGGCATCCCGGGCGATAAAAAATTTAAGGAAGGTGATATTCTAAACATTGATGTGACGGTGATTGTGGATGGCTGGTTCGGTGACACCAGCCGGATGTATGTTGCGGGTAAACTGCCCCGTAAATCTGAGCGTTTGATTGAAGTGACCCATGAAGCTCTGTTCAAGGGGATTGAGGCTATAAAACCTGGCAGTACCTTTGGCGATATCGGCCATGCGATCCAAAGCTTTGTGGAGGGCCATCGGATGAGTGTGGTGAAGGATTTTTGTGGTCATGGCCTAGGCCGAGTGTTCCACGCGCCACCCAATGTGCTTCATTACGGCAGAGCTGGAACAGGGCCTGTCCTGGAGGAGGGAATGTTTTTCACCATAGAGCCTATGGTTAATCTTGGGCGTTCGGAGACCAAGGTCCTGGCTGACGATTGGACCGCTGTAACTCGAGATAAATCACTCTCTGCCCAGTTTGAGCATTCTGTGGGTGTCACGGCGACAGGTTTCGAAATTTTCACCCTGTCACCGAAAAATGTGTTTCACCCAACATATGGGTGCTTGTAAGCCTTAGGCTTGTGGGCGTTTTGGCTTGGCATTGCCACCTATATTTGGCTTGCCCTTAAACTGTTCCGGGCGCCCTCCTGGTTTCCCGCCCCTACCTGGAGGTCTGCCACCAGGTTTGCTACCAAATTTAGATGATGACGGGCCGCGATGATTGCGTTCACCCTGTGGCACGGCACCTTGAGGCAAATCAGCGGATACACCATGAGATTTGCGTGCCTTGGTCTTTGGTGCCTGCATCGCTGGGCCGTCATTGGTAGGGTCCCAACGGCCTTCAAGAGCTGGCTTAACATCATAGTTTGGCTTACCACCCACAGTTGATTTGCCCCCAGCTTTGGCGCCAGGACGGCCACCGCGTGCCTTGTCCTTGCCCCAATTGTCCTTGTCGCGACGCTGGCCTCCAGGACCACCACGGCCCGTTGGCTGTTTGCGTTTTGGTTTACGGGTATCGACGCCCGGAACTAGATCCCAACGGCGGCCACTGGCGATTGGAATTTCCGCCTTTAATACTTTTTCTACATCCTTCAATTCACCCATCTCATCGGGTGCCACGAAGGCAATGGCTCGACCATCTCGGCCTGCACGCGCAGTCCGCCCGATCCGGTGAATATAATTTTCAGGCACATTCGGCAGATCGTAATTATAAACAAAGCGTACGTCTGGAATATCCAAACCTCGGGCCGCCACATCAGTCGCCACCAAGACTTTGATTTTGCCGGTGC
>JAVLEV010000053.1:0-12819 GCA_031920365.1 Planktomarina sp.
TAACCTTTTTTTAGTACTTTATTGGCTAACACTTCGGCAATTTGTACGGCGTTCAAGGCTGCACCTTTGCACAGGTTGTCAGAAACACACCATAGGTTGATACCGTTTTCTACGGTCACATCCTGCCGGATTCGGCTGATAAATGTTGCGTGTTCGTCTACACACTCGACGGGGGTTACATAGCCGCCATCTTCGCGCTTATCGATGACCATAAGGCCAGGCGACTCGCGCAGAATTGCACGAGCTTCGTCTTCATCTAAAAATTCCTCAAACTCGATGTTGATTGCCTCAGAGTGGCCCGTAAAAACTGGAACGCGCACACAGGTTGCAGTCACTTTAATGCTAGTATCTAGAATTTTCTTAGTTTCTGCTACCATTTTCCACTCTTCTTTAGTATCACCACTATCAAGAAATACGTCGATATGCGGGATCACATTAAAGGCGATTTGCTTAGTAAATAACGTAGAAGGTGTTTCGTCTTTATCCCCGTCATCTCTATCATGCAGGTTCAGACTCTGGCCAATAGCAAAATTGTAAATAGATTTAGTTTGATCAAAAAGCTCATCACTACCCTCTTTGCCGGCACCTGATACAGCTTGGTAGGTGCTTACAACAACTCGTTTGATTTTGGCGCGGTCATGTAGCGGCTTCAGGGCTACGACCATTTGTGCAGTCGAGCAATTTGGATTAGCGATTATATTTTTTTTGCTGTAGCCGAAGATCGCCTCTGCGTTCACTTCCGGCACAATTAGCGGCACGTCAGGGTCATAGCGATACAAACTAGAGTTATCGATAACAATACAGCCAGTAGCTGCTGCTTTGGGTGCATATTCTTTGGTGGCGTCTGATCCCACTGCAAAAAGCGCGATATCCCAACCGGTGAAATCAAAGGTAGCCAGATCGACTGTTTTTAAAGTTCTGTCGCCAAAGCTTACTTCGGTACCAATCGATCTTCTACTGGCCAAAACCGCAATTTTAGAAATTGGAAATTCACGTTCGTGCAAAATATCAAGCATTTTGTGGCCCACGCTACCAGTGGCTCCCACGATCACAACTTTATAAGACATAGTCGCTTCCTTGTTTCAAAGACGGATCCGTCTAGCGCGGGGTTTGAGCAATTGAAAGGGGTGCTAGTCCGTTCGGTCCTGTGAAAACAGATAAATTGCCAAACCTAACAACATTGTTACACAAAATAGCATGATTACGGCGTTATATGAGATAATTGGAGTAGCAGCATTCGTTATTTTGGTATCATATATCCGTGCTGAGAGATTTTGCATAACACCAACCCCACCGATCCCAAAAAGATTTATTAATGTCACCCCCCGGCCTATCAAATGCTCTGGAAAAAAACTTCTGCCATGGGCTACTAAAATTGGAAAAGATGCTCCAAAAAAGCCAATGGCAGCCATTATGCCTGCAGCGGTCCAAAAGCTGTTGCTGCCGAATAGGTACAGGGCAATGCACAATGAAGCTCCGCTTAAATTACCAAAGAAAATAACCCACTTTCGTGTGCCAAACAATCGATCAAGTGGCCCATAGAAAAAATTTCCAGCAATCATTGCCAACGCCATTACTGTAGTTACGGTACCCACCTGTGCCACGGTAGAGCCAAACACTTCGGTAAAATAAGGACCAATCCAGAGGCCGCGCAGCCCCGCTGCGGGAGCATAGTTGACTAATACCAAAGGCAAAATGAACCACAAAGCGCGCATTCGAAGTAAGTCTAATACGCTACCTTTTTGTGTGGTTATAACCTTTGGTGGGTCCTTTACGATCGCATAGCATAAACCTGCTACCGCCACGGTGACTAGGCCAATCATCGCAATTGAAATCCGCCAACCAAATAACTCAACAAACACTGTCAGAGGGAATGCAGCGCCAATGTTGCCTAATGAGCCAACCCCTAAAATGAAGGCGGCCATTGTCGCAAAAGCTGCGGCTGGAAAGCTACGTGCCACTACGTAATATGAGGCCATAAGCACCGGCGAGCAGCCAATCCCAATTAGGGCCATCGCAAGTGAAATATGCCAGGGAGCGGTCGCCGCGGCAAAAACCATAGCACCTCCACCGGCTCCTACAGCCAATAGAGCGGCATTGGTGCGCTTTGGTCCCAATGTATCTAGCGCCCACCCTACGGGGATCTGCATGAGCGCAAATGCTAAAAACCAATAGCCAGACGCAGCAGACAACTGGGCGGTTGTAGCACCAATCTCGGCCTGCAATGGGGCCGCCAATACTGCCAAAAACGCACGGTAAAATTGTGATAGGACATAGGCTAGGGTCAAAATTATTAAAGTTGCACGCATTGCTGTCTCCGTTCTGTCTGCGTGGTGCCATGACTGTGCTGCATGGTAAAGACAGAAGTGTAAACTTGTACCCCTAACATCGCTGCGCTAGCTTTGGGGTGAACAAGTTAAAAGGCAGAGATTATATGACATTTTCAGGAAAAACAGTTTTGATCACTGGTGCAAGCCGGGGTATTGGAGCAGCCACTGCACAACATTTTGCGTCTCTTGGGGCCAATGTGGTGTTGACGGCTCGCAGTGCTGACGCCCTGGAACAGCTCGCTGTTCAGATAGGTCCACAGGCCAAAGCCGTTGCCTGTGATGTGTCTGATTATGATCAAGTTAAGGCTGCAGTCGATATTGCGGTTACATCTTTTGGTAGTCTGGATATTTTAGTGAATAACGCTGGTTTGCTGGCGCCTGTACACCGTTTAGCCGATTTTGTGCCAGCGGACTGGGATCATGTGCTTGACGTAAACGTAAAGGGTGTCTTTTACATGATGCATGCCGCATTGCCGATCATGATCGGCCAGCGTGGTGGGACGATTCTCAATATTTCTTCGGGTGCTGCCTACGGCGTACTGGAGGGGTGGAGCCATTATTGTGCGTCCAAAGCCGCCGTATTACAGTTAACTCGCTCAGGCCATGAGGAATACGGCGCCCAAGGAATTAGCTGCCTGGGTCTTAGCCCAGGCACAGTGGCAACTGAGATGCAGGTTTTGATCAAGGCTTCAGGAATTAATCCAGTTAGCCAGCTCGACGTCACTGATCATATTCCTGCCTCCGACGTGGCTCAGGCAGTAGCTTTTCTCTGTGGGCCTGCTGGTGCAAAATATGTGGGTGAAGATTTCCATCTCAAATCAACAGAATCGCGGGCGGCTATTGGTTTGCTCATGCGGTAGCGGTTTTAAGCGATGCTAACCATAGAGCTGCACCATATCGACACCATTCCACTTTATCAGGTGCCTACGAGGGCAATGTTGTAGTGAACCCTGATTGATCAAAATGCCAGTTCAGGGCTTAGCCATTATAATAAGTCATGACGTTTGCGCCTGCGATACGGTCATTTGTGAAGCATAACGCCAACTTTGTATGACATTGGCAAGAAAGCTGCCCAATCATATAATCGGTTGGTTCCACTATCTTCAATTTGATCAGCACAGATGGTGTGATTAGCTGTCTGAATTCGCTACGGGGCTGTGCGCTCTGGCGCAATGCTTAGGATATTTTTTTAAAATAAATATTATGCGCGTGGAGGTGGGCGGATGCTTGCGTCGCAACCACTGGTTTGATCTGTCCTAAAGTTTTTTGCAGAATGGATGGGCGCAGAAACCTATGAAGATTGAACAAGCCGTTTTTGCCAGATCGGTCCAGCGTAGCACTACAAGGTTGCTGTAACCGACGCTGCCTTGTTGATTGATTGGGTATTTAGTGGTGACCATCATATCCATTGCTTCATACCATCCAAATAGCTACGAAATATCAAAAAGAAAAACGCTAGAGAAAGCCAACATTTTAAATTTTTAATATGTGGCAAACTTAGAGGCTAGCGGTAAGAGCATCAACGATAGCATCACCCATTTGCGATGTTGTCACAGCGGTGTCACCCTCGGCTTGCAAAAGGTCAGCAGTGCGAATGCCATTGGCAAGAACTTTTTCAACTGCAGTTTCAATTCTTTTGGCCTCATCGCCCATATCGAAAGAATAGCGCAGGGCCATTGCGAGGGATAAAACACAGGCTGATGGGTTGGCTTTACCTTGGCCGGAAATATCCGGTGCTGAGCCATGGACAGGTTCATAAAGCGCTTTTGGGCGACCATTTTCCATCGGCGATCCAAGGCTTGCAGAAGGTAGCATTCCTAGTGAACCAGTCAGCATTGCGGCGCAGTCAGACAAGATATCGCCAAACAGATTGTCGGTCAGTATTACATCAAATTGCTTTGGAGCGCGAACTAACTGCATTGCGCCATTATCCGCATACATGTGAGACAATTCAACATCCACATAATCTGCTTGGTGCACCTCGGTGACTACGTCACGCCATAATACTCCAGCCTCCATCACATTTGCTTTTTCCATTGAACACACGCGGTTGCTCCGGCGCCGTGCAAGCTCAAATGCTGCGCGCGCTACGCGCTCAATTTCAGACTCGGTGTAACGATGTGTGTTGATGCCAACACGTTCATTTCCTTCCTTAAAAATTCCACGTGGTTCACCAAAATAGCTACCGGAAGTGAGTTCGCGCACAATCATAATATCCAAACCGGCCACAATATCTCTCTTGAGCGAAGAGAAGTCAGCTAAGGCATCAAAGCATTGCGCTGGGCGCAGGTTAGCGAAGAGATCCATCTCCTTGCGTAGGCGCAGTAACCCGCGCTCTGGTTTTACGCTAAAATCTAGATTGTCGTATTTTGGCCCTCCAACTGCACCAAGTAAAACAGCATCCACTGCCTGCGCCTTGGCCATGGTATTATCATGCAGTGGAACCCCGTGCACATCATACGCTGCCCCACCTACTAGGTCCTCAGAAACCTCAAAGGTGAGGGCGCGATGCGAGCCAAGCCAATCAATTACTTTTCGTACTTCAGTCATAACTTCGGGCCCAATACCGTCGCCAGGTAGAATAAGGAGGGATGGGTTGCTCATGAAAAGCCCTTTCAATTATCTCAACTTAATAATTATTTTAAGTTTAGCGTACGACCAACCATACAAAACTTTAACTGGCCAGTAATTTTATATCCACGGCGCACTTTGCACCATTTTACTTTCAAATGCATCAATCGATGATATTTTTTCAAGTGTTAAGCCGATATCATCGAGCCCTTTAATGAGGCAATGCTTGCTATGTTGGTCGACGTCAAACGATATAACGTCCCCGTCCGATGTTTCGACACTTTGATTTTCGAGATCGATGACCATACGAGCATTACTACCTTTTTCGGCATCCTTCATTAGCAGGCGCAATTGTTCTTCGGTAACAATGACAGGCAATATACCATTTTTAAAACAATTATTATAGAAAATATCAGCAAAACTAGTGGAGATCACACAACGGATTCCAAAGTCGAGTAAAGCCCAAGGCGCGTGTTCGCGTGACGATCCACATCCAAAGTTGTCTCCAGCCACCAAGATGTTGGCACCTTTATAGGCCTCTTTGTTAAGTACAAAGTCTGGTTTGTTAGAACCATCCAAATTGTAGCGCATTTCATGAAACGCACTAACACCTAAGCCGCTACGTTTGATAGTTTTTAAAAATTGCTTTGGAATTATCATATCGGTGTCGATATTAATCAGCGGCATGGGCGCGGCAATTGCAGTTAATTTCTCAAACTTTTCCACTATATAATTTCCCGCACATCAGTTAGTTTTCCGGTGAGTGCTGCCGCAGCGGCCATTGCTGGGCTCATCAAGTGGGTGCGTGACTCGCGTCCCTGACGGCCTTCGAAGTTGCGGTTACTGGTAGAGGCACAGCGGACCTGTGGGCCAAGCTGATCAGGGTTCATGCCCAAACACATAGAGCATCCCGCTAAACGCCATTCAAACCCGGCATCTTTGAAAATATCTGCAAGTCCTTCTTGCTCTGCTTGCAAACGCACAAGGCCCGAACCGGGAACAACCATGGCGATCAAGTTCTCCTGGATTTTTTTGCCTTCTACCACTTTTGCTGCGGCGCGCAGATCTTCGATTCGTCCGTTGGTACAAGAGCCGATAAATACTGCATCTATGGTGACGTCCTGTAAGCGTGTGCCGGGAATCAGGCCCATGTAGTCTAGGCTACGTTGGGCCGCAGCCACTTTCCCACCCTTAAAGTCACCGGCAGCAGGCACGGTTGCGGTGATGGGCAACACATCCTCCGGGCTAGTCCCCCAAGTTACAACTGGGGCTATTTCTTCGCCTTTCATGGTAATGACTTTGTCAAAATGTGCTTCATTATCGGAAAACAGAGTTTTCCAATATGCCAAGGCGGCGTCCCATGTCTTGCCTGATGGCGCGTTAGGACGGCCGTCACAATACTTAAAGGTGGTCTCATCAGGCGCGATCATACCGGCGCGTGCGCCACCCTCAATCGCCATGTTGCAGACTGTCATTCGGCCTTCCATCGACAGGCCGCGGATAGCTTCACCGCAATACTCGATAACATAACCGGTACCGCCAGCGGTGCCGGTCTCGCCGATCACTGCAAGAGTGATGTCTTTCGCTGTGACGCCCGGGCTCAATTGCCCTGTGATTTCCACTTTCATATTTTTTGATTTTTTCTGGATTAACGTCTGAGTGGCTAAAACATGCTCAACCTCAGATGTGCCGATCCCATGCGCCAAAGATCCAAATGCACCGTGCGTGGCGGTGTGGCTGTCGCCACAAACAATAGTCATGCCTGGCAATGTCCAACCCTGCTCTGGGCCAATGATATGCACTATTCCTTGGCGCACGTCGTCCACGGGATAATAGACCACCCCAAATTCGCGGGCGTTTGTATCAAGAGCGTCAACTTGAATACGGCTCTCCTCATCCTCGATACCTTTTAAACGGTCCAACGTAGTGGGTACGTTGTGATCTGGCACAGCAATTGTTTTTTCTGGCGCACGCACTTTGCGGCCAGTCATCCGCAGACCTTCAAAGGCTTGGGGGCTTGTGACTTCATGAACCAAATGCCGGTCAATGTATAAAAGGCATGTGCCATCATCAGCTTGATGAGCGATATGCGCATCCCAGATTTTATCATAGAGTGTTTTAGGGGCCATATCCGGCGTTCCTCATATATCGTCTAATTCGAAGTATTATGACCGTGGAGTTATGTCAAAAAGTCGCAGCTAGAGGCTTTTTTCTAATACCGCCCCCCCCCAAGGTAGTCGAGAGCGACCTAAAATATAAAAGACCATTTTCATGTTTCTAAATAACCTGCTCGCATGTCTGATACAAGCCTGCAGATGATCTCAGACTATGGAGCAGGCTGTGGCGGAGTTTGGGCACTAATTTGAGGCAAATTTGGCATTGATTCTAGCAAACATATACGTTTTTACTCCAGTGTCTGGTAAAACCAATAGATCAGATGCTGCGTGCTCTGAAAAATTCTCAAATGCGGCCCTTAACTGGGTAAAGTAAAATATCTGCATTTTATAACTCTGCAGTTTAATTTTGCTAAATCAATCTAATTTCGAAATTGGATCTGGCGAAAGTATAGTGCTAAAAATCTGTCAAAACTCTGATATAAATAAATAATGGCCAATATTAATTTGGTGCAGGTCAAAGAAAGTACGGTACAGTTTTCTATTATGAGCCCTGACTAACACTTCTTGTAAAGTAATCACGCAAGTGATTGAGGAATCTAAAGTTAAGTGTTATGACCACACCACCCGGCGCCGGGATGTTGCGGCGCATTGTTTGGAGGACATAATCCTGTCTTTGACGTCTGACGCGGAAGTGTCCGCGCGCAAATTGGCAAAAAGCCAATCGAGTGCTACGAGCGATGCAATATTAGCCGCCGTTTTGAAATCCCTAGATGATGATAAAGCCGAGGATGTTGTGCAGATCGATTTGCGCGGTATTTCGCAGATCGGGGACCACATGGTGATCTGTTCTGGTCGCTCCACCAGGCAGGTGGCTGCTATTTCTGAAAAGCTAAAAATTCGTCTGAAAGATGATTTGGGTATTATGTCTAAGCTCGAAGGAAAAGGAACTGGTGATTGGGTGCTCGTAGATACGGGTGATGTCATTGTACATGTGTTCCGTCCAGAAGTGCGCGAATTTTATCAACTTGACCAGATGTGGTTGGAGCCCGGAGCACCAGCCCCCTCCGAAGCCTAATGCGTTTGCGTATTATCGCCATTGGGCGTCTGCGCAACGGCCCAGAAAAAGACCTTATCGAAGATTATATCGCCCGATTTAATCGGACTGGCCGTCTCTTTGGGTTGGGTCCAGCTGAACTTATCGATCTGGAAGATAAAAAAAGCGGTGGTAAGGCTGCTGAAGGGGCGCTTTTGCTGAAGGCTATTCCAGCTAGTGCGGTGGTAATTGCGCTGGATGAGCATGGTGAAATGCAAACTTCCACTGATTTTGCCCAAACCCTAGCACGGGTACGCGACCAAGCGCCGGCTGAGCTTATATTCGTCATCGGTGGTGCAGATGGATTGGCGACTGAGGTTTTAGCCCGTTCGGATGCAAGCCTTAGTTTTGGTAAAATGGTTTGGCCGCATATGCTGGCTCGGGTGATGCTCACCGAGCAATTATACCGAGCCGCATCCATTCTTTCTGGCGGCCCGTACCATCGAGTTTAGCTCAAAGAGCTCTAACAATGCTTTTTTAAAAAGGGTTGTAAAGGATCCTCAGCCTGCCCTAGTATTTGAAAAATTTTAGGGAGTCTTACAATGCGGACACGCGCAGCCGTTGCTATGGAAGCTGGCAAGCCACTTGAAGTCATGGAAGTAAATCTGGAAGGCCCCAAAGCTGGCGAAGTTTTAGTCGAAATTAAAGCAACTGGGATTTGTCACACTGATGAATTCACCCGATCTGGGGCCGACCCTGAAGGTATCTTCCCTGCAATTTTGGGCCATGAGGGTGCAGGAATTGTATTAGAATGTGGCCCCGGCGTTACAAGCCTTAAACCTGGCGATCACGTAATCCCACTTTACACGCCTGAGTGTCGAGAGTGTGACTACTGCCTCAACCCAAAAACTAATCTGTGCCAAGCGATCCGTAGCACCCAAGGCCGGGGATTGATGCCCGATGGCACTAGTCGGTTCTCGATGCTCGATGGCACACCTATTCTTCATTATATGGGCTGTTCGACCTTTGCTAATTATACTGTTTTGCCAGAGATTGCCTTGGCAAAAGTACGCGCTGACGCGCCCTTTGATAAGATTTGCTACATTGGTTGTGGTGTCACAACGGGCATTGGCGCGGTAATCAATACCGCTAAGGTTGAGATAGGCAGTACCGCGATTGTGTTTGGGTTGGGGGGCATTGGCCTCAATGTGATTCAAGGCCTGCGATTAGCCGGTGCGGATCAGATCGTTGGGGTTGATTTGAACCCTGGCAAGATTGAGATGGCTACGCGCTTCGGTATGACGGATTTTGTGAACCCCAAAGACGTTAGTGATGATTTGGTGGCACATTTGGTTGCCCTCACTGGTGGCGGTGCGGATTATACATTTGATGCAACTGGTAATGTTAGCGTGATGCGTACGGCACTAGAGGCTGCACATAAGGGTTGGGGAGAAAGTGTGATAATTGGTGTGGCCCCAGCCGGCGCTGAGATCACTACCCGGCCGTTCCAATTGGTCACTGGCCGAGTTTGGCGTGGTACGGCTTTTGGTGGAGCACGTGGCCGCACCGATGTCCCAAAGATCGTTGACTGGTACATGGATGGAAAAATTGAGATTGACCCAATGATTACTCATACTATGCCTCTGGAACATATTAATAAGGGCTTTGATCTGATGCATGCTGGAAAATCTATCCGTGCTGTAGTCGAATTTTAGGGGTATCCAGTTTACCTGTTAATTTATGGATGATAGTGAGAGGGCGCCTGATGCGCCCTCTCCTTTAGGAAGTTTGGCCTGCCCATGATTGAAGTTCTACTCAAAACCTTACCGTTCTTTGCTATCGTAGGGCTGGGTTATGGGGCCGCGCGGACCAATTTTTTTCCCGAGCTAGCAACCACATATCTGACAAAGTTTGTTTTTTATTTTGCATTGCCTGCAATGATCATTCGATTTTCGGCTAATTTGTCGTTTTCTGAATTAGTCAATTTGCCTTTTATTTCTGCGTATCTTTCGGCAACTTTTGTGATCTATTTTCTTGCTAGTGGTGTGGCGATCTTGCGCAAGCGTAATGTAGCGGAGGCAGCGGTTGAGGCACAGTGTGCCTGCATAGGCAATGTAGGGTTTCTTGGCATACCGATGCTTGCGATGTTAATGGGCCCAGAGGCGGTGCTGTGGGTCATGTTGGTACTTGCCATTGATCAGTTAGTCTTTGGCAGTCTTATTGTGATTTTGATTGTAGGCTCACGCGATGGCCAAATAAGCTTTGGCATGCTGAAAACTGTTGGGTTTGGCTTGATTAAAAACCCAATGATTATGGCTATGCTGACAGGCTTAATGTGCTCCAGCTCTGGCGTGGTTTTGCCAACACCTGCAACAGAATTTTTTGATATTCTCGGTGCGGCTGCCACACCAGGTGCGCTGTTTGCAATTGGTGCATCCTTAGCCAGTAAATCGGCTGAGCGGATCACAGTTGCGGGCTGGTTGGCTTTTTGTAAATTGATCTTGCATCCTAGCGCTGTTGCAATTTCTGCCTTATTAATTTTTCCCGTGGCTCCTTACCCGGCGGCGGTATTAATTGCTGCAACGGCTTTGCCTGTGGCGGGTAATATCTTCATTATGGCTACCCATTACAAAGTGGCGCCTGCGCGGGTTTCTGCTTCAATATTGTTGTCGACGGTTGCGTCGGTAGTCACTGTGTCGCTTGTAATTGCTTGGGTTACTCTTCTGTATAGCTAGCAGACCTATGATTTATCCAATGTTATATTGCCTTATTCCTTGCAAAATTTGGTAATATCGGCTTTGCAAGGTTCGATACGAACGAAAGGGTTCATCATGGAAGTCAAATCTGAAATAGCATGTTTTGGTGGTATGCAGGGGGTCTATTCTCATACCTCTGGAGCTTGTGGCGGTGAGATGACTTTTGGGCTTTTTTTGCCTGAAGAGACAAAACTAGGAACTGTTCCGTTACTTTGGTATTTGTCGGGGTTAACTTGTACCCATGAGAATGCCATGACCAAGGCTGGTGCGCAGGCCTGGGCCGCGGAGGAGGGGATTGCATTGGTTTTTCCAGATACTTCGCCCCGGGGTGCTGATGTGGCAAATGATGACGCATATGATTTGGGCCAAGGTGCCGGATTTTATTTGAATGCAACCGAGAACCCATGGGCCCCACACTTTAGGATGTGGGATTATGTTGCTGACGAGCTGCCGCAGCTGTTGGGCCATGAATTTGCAGTTGATCTAGAGCGACAAGCGATTACAGGGCATTCAATGGGGGGCCATGGTGCGTTGACCCTGGCAATGGCACGACCTGAGCAATACCGGAGTGTGTCCGCATTTTCACCGATCTGTAACCCAATGGCTTCAGACTGGGGTTCTAAGCAACTTACAGCGTATTTAGGATCTGACAAAAGCGCATGGGAAATTCATGACGCGAGCCACCAAATGCTGGAGAAAGGCTTTGCTGGCCCAGTTTTAATCGACACAGGTACAAAGGATCCGTTTTTAGATTTGCTGAAACCTGAAACCTTGGCATTTTCGATGGCTAAACGCCGGCAGCAAGGACATGTGCGTTTGCAATCTGGATATGATCACTCATACTTTTTTGTGTCTACCTTTATTGAAGATCATATTAATTTTCATTCTGAAGCATTACATGCGGAGTAATTCATGACGCATTACGATCTTATTATTATTGGGTCTGGCCCCGCTGGTCGGTCAGCCGCCATGCAAGCGGGAAAATTGAAACGCCGAGTTCTTGTTATCGACTCTAGAGCGCGCTTGGGCGGTGTATCCGTTCACACAGGTACTATACCCTCTAAAACTCTACGCGAGACAGTCTTGAATTTATCGGGGTGGCGTGAGCGCAGTTTTTACGGACGTTCTTACCGAGTTAAAAATGAAATAGGTGCGGACGATCTAAAGGCCCGCTTACATAAAACCCTTGATTACGAAGTGGATGTACTGGAACACCAATTTAACCGTAATCATGTGGATGTGTTGCATGGGATGGCGCGTTTTTTAAGCCCTGCTCAGGTAGAAGTATCTACTGAGGCTGGTGAGATTACGCTAGTAACTGGTGATAAATTTTTGATTGCAACTGGAACACGCACTTATAGGCCGGATAACATTCCATTTAACGGATCCTCAATACTAGATAGCGATGAGTTTTTGGAAATGTCGCAGATACCGCGATCTTTGATTGTTATAGGGGCGGGTGTAATTGGTGTTGAATATGCCACAATGTTTGCAGCTCTCGATGTGCGCGTAACATTAATAGAACCACGCGAAACTTTTTTAGACTTTATTGACAGTACTCTAATCCAAGAGTTCACGCATGAAATACGGGAAAACGGAGTTGACCTTAGGCTGGGCTCTCCAGTCTCCCTTATTGAGGATGGAGGAGATTATGTGGAAGTATCTTTGGAAAATGGCCGTAATGTTCGCGCTGAAATGCTTTTATTTGCGGCGGGGAGAATGGGCGCTACTGAGAAGTTAGGACTGGGTGCTGCTGGTTTAGCTACTGATCATCGAGGGCGTCTGGATGTTGACCGTAAAACCTACCAAACTTTAGTAACGCATATTTATGCAGCTGGTGACGTTATCGGCCATCCGTCACTTGCTTCCACTAGCCTGCAACAAGGGCGCGTAGCCTCTTGCCATGCTTTGGATACCCCTAGTTTAGATGAAAGCCCTTGGTTTCCTTATGGTATTTATTCGGTCCCTGAAATCTCGACTTGTGGAATGAGTGAGGAAGACACTAAGAAACG
>JAVLEV010000054.1:0-7704 GCA_031920365.1 Planktomarina sp.
TGCATTTTTCACGTATCAAGGCCTCTGATTTGATTGTGGTAGATGCTAGTGACCTTAACAGCATGAGAGGTCCCTGACGCGCCAGACCCTACTGCTTGGGGTTTACATGGTGGCCTACACCGCCATTGCGAACATGCCTGCTGCCCAATGCATGTTTTTTAACCGCTATGTAATAGACGATAGCTACGGCGGACTTGCAATTGAAAAAGAAGGAGAGCGCTGTGCAGGGTTATTTGAAGATCCAAAACAAAAGGTAATGATCATGGGGAACCACGGAATTTTAGTTATCGGCAACACAGTGGCCAAAACTTTTAACTGCATATTTTATTTTGAACGCGCCTGCCAAACATATTTATTGGCCTTGCAAACTGGGCAACCTCTGCGCAGCCTTGACAACGCTATTGCAGAGAAAACCGCGCAAGAGCTGGAAGCCTAGCCCGAGCAAGACGCCCGACATCTGGCCGAAGTGCAAGCCGTTTTAGACGAAGAAGGCAGCAGCTATGCCACTTGAGTATTTAATGCTCAAGCAAGACCAACGCACACCAATCCCAAAACGCGGAATACCACCCTGACATACGATTAAAGATCACTCCGTATTAAAATAGAATTACCGAAGAAAAATGGCTGATAATTAAATTGTTAGATTAGGCATCTTAAATTAACCGAGCCCGCGTCGCAAAGCCTGAGGTGTAGTTTCAAATTCTGTGCGGAAGGCCCGCGTCATAGCGCTGGCATCCTGATAGCCACAGCGTACAGCTATTTCAGCCACAGAAACCTGCGTCTCAACCGCTAGGCTATGAGCCAGTGCCAACCGCATACTGCGATAGATCACTTGTGGGTTTACGCCCATTTTGGCTTTCACTTGGGTCTCAAGGTGCCTTTGACTGCGCCCCAAACGAGCGGCAATATCAGAAATCAACAACGGCTCTTCAAGATTTGTACGCATTAACTGAAGCGCCCGCGACACAATACCCACACGTGGATCAGGCCACTCAGAATAAGCCCCTTTAAACAAGTTTTCGACCCGCATCCGTAAGGTAGGTCCATGTGCTTTGCCAATCAGTTGCAATGCCATCGTAAAAGCCGTTGACGCACCACCACATGAGGCGCGTCCTCTGTCAAATACTACCGCCTCTGTCTTAACATGAACTTCGGAAAACCTCTCCAAAAACCGATCAATCTCATCCCAGTGAATGGTCGCTTCATAGCCATCCAACAGACTGGCCTCAGCCAAAAGCCAACTTCCAGTATCCAACCCTGCTAAGATTGCAAAACGCTTAGCTGCAGCCCGCAAAGCCCGGCTGGTGGCCACCGTCGCGTGGGTTAAAAAACCATACGATGGCATAACCATCAGAATATCGCCCTCAACATCCGAAAGCCGCGCATCAGCCCCAAGCCTAAGACCCGAGGACGAAGATACCTCCAACCCATTCAAAGTAACAATTTTCCAAGTATAATTTAGACAACCAGACAGATCATTAGCAGCGCGCAACGGCTCCAAAATATTGGCCAAACAATGATTGGAAAAATTATCAAACAGTAGGATCGAAATCTGACTGGTTGAAACATGGTTATTTTGCGAATTAAGCATGGTATTAGATATTAGCGCATGATGGGCTTTGGCAAGAGTATTAATCTGCTGCTCAACATCAATTAAAGGAGCCGCACAATGCAGTATGGACTGTCGGAAGAGCAAGAGATGATCGTCAGCACAGTCCGTTCCTTTGTAGAAAAAGAAATTTACCCGCATGAAGCCCTGGTCGAGCGCACCGGCGAAGTACCTGCAGAAATAGCCAGCGAGATCAAGAAAAAGACACTGAGTTTGGGGTTCTATGCCTGCAACTTTCCCGAAAGCGTAGGCTGCGCTGGGCTGAACCACATGGAATTTGCACTGGTAGAACGCGAACTTGGGCGAGGGTCCATGGCCCTCAACCATTTTTTTGGCCGCCCACAAAACATACTAATGGCCTGCGAAGGCGAACAAATTGAACGCTATTTAATGCCTGCGGTACGCGGCGAGCGGATGGATGCATTGGCCATGACAGAACCAGGAGCAGGCTCAGATATTCGTGGGATGAAATGTGCGGCAGTCCAAGATGGTGGCGACTGGGTAGTAAATGGTAGCAAGCATTTCATTAGTGGCGCCGATCACGCAGATTTTTTAATCGTCTTCATCGCAACGGGTGAAGATCAGACCCCAAAGGGGCCCAAAAAACGTATAACTGCTTTTCTTGTGGATCGTGGGACACCAGGCTTCACTATTCGAGATGGCTATAAATCTGTAAGCCACCGTGGTTACAAAAATATGATACTCGAATTTGATGATTGCCGCCTCCCCCAAGCTCAGGTTCTGGGCGCGGTAGATGGTGGGTTCGAAGTAATGAACACTTGGCTTTACGCCACCCGCATCACCGTGGCTACCATGAGCGTGGGCCGGGCGCGACGGGTATTTGACTATGCCCTCAACTACGCGGCTGAGCGCGAGCAATTTGGTCAAAAAATTGGGAAATTTCAGGGCGTCAGCTTTCAACTGGCCGATATGATCACAGAAATTGATGCCGCAGATCTCCTGACACTTGCGGCAGCCAACCGCCTGGACATGGCAATGCCAGCCAATCGCGAAATCGCAAGCGCCAAACTCTACGCCAGCGAAATGCTTTCAAGAGTTACGGATGCCGCCATTCAGATTCATGGGGGTATGGGGTTAATGGACGATTACCCACTCGAACGCTTTTGGCGTGACGCAAGAGTTGAACGCATCTGGGACGGAACCTCAGAAATTCAGCGCCATATCATCAGCCGCGACCTTCTGCGCGCACTTGGAGCTTAATTGATCATGATGGATTTAAACGGCTTGGTGCGTAGAGCAGAGGCATTGATTGCTGGAAACATTTTGGGTCTTACTCACCTGAGGTACAATCGCTTAAATCAGGCGGTCTCCTTTTGGAATAGAAATTGGCGCTTCTGCTTTTACCCTAAAACTAATTTTATAGGTTCATGTAAATATAAGGTTCTTTCTTTTGGCCATGAAACCTCTCGCAGAACCCAATACCTAGCTTGGGTTGTTAAAGTAAGCGTGGCTAAACAAAAGCGCTTCAATTTAGTAGAGTAAAGCATGCAGAACCTCTCAAGATTGCTAAACCCGCAGTCCATTGCGGTGATCGGTGGGGGCGCCTGGTGCAACTCCATCGTGTTGGCAGCGCGTCAAATTGGGTTTGAAGGCATTTTACGGCCAATACACCCCTCCGGAAAAACTATAGCAGGCATCGCATCCTTAACCTCCCTTGAGGAGTTTTCTGGCCCTATTGATGCAGCCTTTATTGGGATCAATCGCCACGCAACTCTCGACATCGTGGCACAGCTACGCAGCCTCGGTGCAGGTGGCGCTATCTGTTTTGCCTCTGGGTTTTCTGAGGCTGTTGTCGAGGATGCCACGGGAAGTAATCTACAAACGCAGTTGATTGCAGCCGCAGATAATATGCCAATTTTGGGGCCTAATTGTTACGGGTTCCTCAATGCATTCGATGGCTGCGGTATTTGGCCAGATCAACATGGCTGTCGCAAGATTGACAGAGGAGTGGCAATTTTAACGCAGAGCTCCAACATAGCAATCAATCTAACCATGCAAAACCGAGGTCTGCCAATTGGTTATGTTATTACCTGTGGCAATCAGGCCCAAACCTCACAATCTGATGTTGGCCTGTACCTCTTGGACGACCCACGGGTTACGGCTATCGGCCTGCACGTCGAAGGTTTTGGCGATTTGCGGGGGTGGGAAACTTTAGCCCGTAAGGCACATGATAAAAATATTCCACTTATAGCTCTAAAATCAGGCAAAACAGAGCAAGCCCAAGCCGCGGCAGTGTCGCATACTGCATCACTTTCCGGCAGCGATGCAGGCGCGCAGGCATTACTTGAACGGCTGGGAATACGCCGTGCACATAGCCTGCCAGTATTCTTGGAAGCCCTCAAACTCAGCCACCAATTTGGTCAGCTTACCAGTAACCGCATTGCATCAATCTCCTGTTCTGGAGGGGAGGCTGCTTTAACCGCAGATACTGCCCACACCACAAAGCTGACTTTTCCACCACTAAATTCCCGCCAACGGACTGGCCTGAGCACGGCACTGGGGCCCATGGTGGCCCTAGCGAATCCGCTGGACTACCACACTTATATTTGGCGCAACGAAGCACTAATGGCGCAAGCCTGGGCTGCAATGGCTGATCCAGATATCGCCCTTACTCTCTTGATCAGTGACTACCCAAGAGCCGACATTTGCGATCCAAGTGACTGGGACTGTGTGACTAATGCAGCAATCTCTGCCGCGCAGCAAACCAAACGCCCCTATGCCGTTGTGGCAAGTTTGGGTGAGTTAATGCCTGAGCATATTGCCAAAACCTTGATGGCAAATGGGGTTGCGGCAATCAACGGCTTGGATCATGGCATTCAAGCAATAGATCTCTTGACGCGCGAACTAACGAAGGACTTAAACCCAATAATTTTGCCAGGTGTCGACCGAGACGCTAAACTGATAGATGAGCATGCCGCAAAACAGAACCTCGCCCACCATGGTCTCTCGGTCCCACGAGGTGTAACAGTCTTAGACCGAACGGAAGCCGCCAAGGCGGCGACGACCATAGGTTTTCCAGTGGCACTCAAAGCACTTGGCTTAGCCCATAAAACCGGCTCTAACGGCTTGATACTCGATCTAAAATCGTCTGAAGAGGTTAACGCAGCATTGCTGAATTTGGCCCCTGGTCGCGTTTTAATTGAACATATGATTGTAGGAACGGTAACGGAGCTACTCGTCGGTGTCATTCGCGATCCAGCACACGGCTTTGTGCTAACAATCGCTGCAGGAGGGACTATGACTGAGCTACTAAGTGACAGAGCAAACCTCCTTGTACCAGCATCGCGAAAGCATTTGACCACAGCACTAAACAGCCTGCGTATAGCTCCTCTCTTTCATGGTTATCGCGGCAAACCACACATAAATTTTGACGCACTTTTAGATGCGATTGATGCTTTGCAATCGTATGTACTTGCCAATGCTAGCAGTCTGGAAGAAGTTGAGATCAATCCTCTAATTTGTACAGCGCAAACGGCGATAGCCGTAGATGCCCTAATAAGGAAAACCCAATGAGCCCGATCAAAACCCATAAGGAAGATGGCATCCTGCAGGTTACGTTGGATCGCCCAAAAGCCAACGCGATTGATCTTGAGACCAGCAAAGTAATGGGCGATACCTTTGCTACCTTTCGTGATGATCCCAGCCTTCGTGTTGCTATTATCACCGGCGCCGGTGATAAATTCTTTTGTCCCGGCTGGGATCTCAAAGCGGCTGCTGACGGAGACGCAATAGATGGTAATTATGGCGTTGGTGGATTTGGTGGCCTGCAAGAGCTGCGCGACCTCAACAAGCCAGTGATTGCAGCTGTGAATGGGATTTGCTGTGGAGGTGGTCTCGAATGGGCGCTCTCTGCAGATGTTATTCTCGCCGTAGATCACGCTAGTTTTGCTTTGCCTGAAATAAGATCTGGCACAGTTGCCGATGCCGCATCAGTTAAAGTCCCAAAACGTATCCCCTATCACATTGCAATGGAGTTGCTTTTAACAGGGCGCTGGTTTGACGTTGAAGAAGCCAAAACTTGGGGGTTAGTAAATCACTCCTACCCTGCTGACGAACTGCTGACGCAAGCTTGGAACATGGCCAGGCTTTTGGCTGGTGGCCCACCTTTGGTTTACGCTGCAATAAAGGAGATTGTCCGCGATGCTGAAAACAGCACGTTTCAAGACAGTATGAACAGGATCACCCAGAGACAACTGGCATCCGTCGATATTCTATATGCCTCCGAAGACCAACTGGAGGGTGCGAAAGCCTTTGCCGAAAAGCGGGATCCAGTCTGGAAGGGAAAATGAGGTGGTCAATGCCGTAGAAGCTAGATCATAGATTTACGAAATAAAACAATGACACCGTGGTCTTTGGCATGAGGCCCCATGGCGCCCTCAAGGTAAAATTTGACCGGCCGCAGCTCTAGATCCTCAATCCTGCTAGCCAACCGCTTAAAGGCCGCCTCAAAGCCAGCTGGGCCAAAATAGGCGCTGTTGATTGAAATACAAAACAATGCACCTGGCTTGGCAATCCGCAGCAATTCATCCAAAGCAGCTGCACCCACGTGACCATGGGTAAACGTTCCAGCGCTGATTACAAAATCATACATATTAGAGGCGATTATCAAATTTGCCATAAGATCTCCCTCAATCAGGGTATCATAACAAGCTTTCGTAGCCGCCACGGCCAGCATTTCAATTGAAATGTCCAGCGCATCAATCTTTTTGAATCCATGAACCGCCAAGCGTTGCCCCACCAGGCCAGTACCTGCGCCAACGTCCAGCACTCGGCCCTTCCGCTCACACCCCAGAACACTAACAAAAGTATTTGCCACCCTTGCCGGCAGAGCATAGCCTAGATGATCTGCAAATTCGAGATCATAGGTCTCAGCCCACTTTGCATAGAGGCGTTTGTTGTCCTCAGGCGATTTTAGGGAATAGGCGGCATTTAACTCTGGTTTTTCAGTCATAGGTAATCCTGCGGCAATTCTACTCTTCTCGTGTTGGTAATTAAAGCCTATGACGTTCCTATGGCCAAGAGTTTAATTTGTATTGGATATGGTTTTTCAGCCCGCGCGTTAACCCCGGTGCTGCAAACTTTAGGTTGGAGCGTCACTGGCACCACCCGCAGCACAGCACGCGTTCCTGAAATGCGCGCTGAACATGTGGTACCTATTATCTGGCCTGGGGATGATTTGCACGCAGCCCTCACTAACGCCTCCCATCTATTGATCTCGGCGGCTCCCTCGGATCAAGGTGATCCATTTTTGAATGCAATAGATTTGGCGCGCTATGAGTTTTCTTGGGTAGGTTATTTATCAACCACAGGCGTTTACGGGAACCATGACGGAGCTTGGGTGGATGAAACAGCTCAACTAACTCCTGCAACCCAACGTGGCCTATATCGGGTGCAAGCCGAGGCGGCCTGGACCGCAACAAAACTACCTGTACACATCTTTCGTCTTGCAGGGATCTACGGACCAGGACGCGGGCCATTTGCCAAAGTGCGTAATGGCACCGCGCGTAGGATAATCAAGCCAGGGCAAATGTTCAGCCGCATTCATGCGGAGGACATAGCCCAGGTAGTGGCAGCTTCAATTGCAAAACCAAGGCCTGGTGCTATTTACAACTTATGCGATGATGACCCCGCACCACCACAAGATGTACTCGCCTATGCCGCTCAACTTT
Organism: Planktomarina sp.; assembly: GCA_031920365.1. GTDB lineage: Bacteria > Pseudomonadota > Alphaproteobacteria > Rhodobacterales > Rhodobacteraceae > Planktomarina. Next base: position 7,300 of record JAVLEV010000054.1, read on the forward strand.
TGAACGTGCCGCTGCCACCTCTATTAAATTTTGAAACAGCAGATATGACGCCCATGGCACGCAGTTTCTATGCAGAAAATAAGCGGGTAAAAAATAACCTAATAAAATCTGAGCTAAATGTCAGTTTAAAATATCCTAGCTACAAAGAAGGATTGCAAAGTTTGCTAGAGTTGGAGAAGTGAACGAATTTAAAGGTTTGGATCAAGCCCTGACTTTGAGTGTCGAAATACCCAAAGTATCCAATACTTTGGTATGAATATCTTCAGCCGACAGCTTAGCTTCACGGTACATATCTGTAGGGCTAGCGTGATCTATGAATGTATCAGGCAGGACCATGGAACGGAATTTCAGCCCATGATCAAACACGGCCTCCTCCGCCAAAAGCTGGGCGACATGGCTACCAAA
>JAVLEV010000054.1:7804-12258 GCA_031920365.1 Planktomarina sp.
CGATCAATAGCAAAACGTACAGGCAAGCGCTGTATGGCAACATCATGCACAACTTGATCATATCCACGTTGCAAGAAGGTGGAGTAGATGGCGCAGAATGGCTTCATACCGCCTGCAGCGAGCGCGGCTGCGAAAGTAACCCCATGTTGCTCTGCAATGCCCACATCAAAACAACGGCTAGGGTACCGTTCCGCAAACAGGTTGAGCCCAGTACCATCAGGCATCGCAGCCGTTACAGCGCAGATTTTGTTGTCTTCGGCAGCATGCTCCAATAATGACTTGGCAAAAACCGAAGTGTAGGAAGGAGCATTGGAAATCGCTTTCTTCTGAGCTCCAGTCACCACATCAAATTTATTAACACCATGCCCCTTGTCTCGAGCGGCCTCGGCTGGGGCATAGCCCTTTCCCTTTTGCGTAATAACATGGACCAGCATAGGCCCTGTTGCACGCTCCTGAACAGTTCGGAGCACGGGCAATAATTGATCAAGATCGTGGCCATCAATCGGCCCTAGGTAGCTAAAACCAAGCTGTTCAAACATAGTACCGCCAACGGTCATATGCTTAACCATGTCACGAGCGCGCTTCGCACCTTCTTGAAATGGTTCAGGTAAAAGGGACATCGCCCCTTTTGCAGCAGCTTTGAATTCTTGGAATGGAGCACCTGCATAAAGCTGGCTTAAATATGCAGACAGCGCTCCAACCGGAGGCGCAATCGACATTTCGTTATCATTTAAAATTACGATCATACGTTTTTTGAGATGACCCGCATTATTCATAGCCTCAAACGCCATACCAGCGCTCATCGCACCATCCCCAATCACAGCAATCGCATCACCAATGCCATGCTCCGGCGAACCACCCAAGTCACGTGCCACTGCAAATCCGATAGCGGCTGAAATAGAGGTTGATGAATGTGCGGCGCCAAAGGGGTCATAGACGCTTTCGCTGCGTTTAGTGAAACCACTGAGGCCATCCTTTTGGCGGAGGGTCCTTATACGATCACGGCGTCCTGTCAGGATTTTATGTGGATAGGTTTGATGAGACACATCCCAAATAATTCGATCTTTTGGGGCATTAAAGACAGAATGCAGTGCAACAGTTAGCTCAACCACACCCAGTCCAGCCCCAAGATGCCCTCCAGTTTCAGATACGGCTGAAATCGTTTCTGCGCGCAATTCATCTGCTAACCGTTTTAATTCTGCATCCGTCAGTTTTTTCATGTCTGCCGGCTTTGATACTGTATCGAGCAGTGGGGTATTTGGACGAGTAGTCATTTCAAAACCTTCTTCATGTATCACGCCATAGGACGAATTTTGCAGCTGCTTGAAGTGTTGCAGCACGATCATTAAACGGAACAAGAGCGTCACATGCTTCGTCAACTAATTCCTGAGCACGGCGCTTAGCTTGATCTAAACCTAGCAAGGAAACAAAGGTTGCTTTACCGGACGCGCTGTCTTTACGCACGGCTTTACCCACTAACGTTTCGTTACCTTCAACATCTAAAATATCATCAGAAATCTGAAACGCTAAGCCTAAAGCTTGCGCATAAAGTCGTAAGGGTGTTGTATCCGCAGTCGCTAAAACAGCACCCGCCGTTGCTGACCATTCAAACAAAGCCCCAGTCTTGTTTTGTTGTAATTGTGATATGTTGGACATAGTGAGTGGCTGAAGGGCCTTCTCGGCAGCCATATCCTGTGCCTGGCCCAAAACCATCCCTTGGCCGCCACTAGCTTGTGCCAGTCTTGAGATCAGAGCTAGTCTAACCTTGGGGTCAGAACTACATTCAGGGAGGCTCAACAACTCAAATGCGAGTGTTTGCAAAGCATCCCCAACCAACACACCGGTTGCTTCATCCCATCGTTTGTGCACCGTTAGTTGCCCACGGCGCCAATCGTCATTATCCATACAAGGCAAATCGTCATGCACCAGAGAGTAGGCATGCATCGCTTCTATAGCGGCACCCGCATATATGGCACCTGCCCCTGACGCACCCACAAGCGCTGCACTCTCAATTACTAAAAACCCACGCAACCCTTTGCCACCACCCACCGCGTAGCGCATGCCCTCAGCTACTGGCAGTCCGCCAAAAGGCTGCAATACATCTGCAAGACAAGCCTGCGTGGCTGAAGCTGCAGCCTTGAGTTTTAGGAGGAAATCAGAATTTTGCATCATGTTATAACGAGCAATACAAAGCTCAACTCGCATCCAAAGGGGTAACGCCAGTGGGTTGTCCATCACCATTTAAGGTAATTGAAGCAACTTTTTCTTCTGCAGATTTCAACTTGGCTTCACAATGCGCTTTTAAGGCAGCACCACGTTCATATAAAGAAATTGACGCATCTAGGGCTACGTCACCACGTTCGAGCTGCGTCACCACCTGCTCAAGCTCTGACATCGCAATTTCAAAGTTCATCGCATCAATCGATTCATTAACCATTTGCCTGCTCCTTCAATACTTTCACATGCGCCATAGCAGAGGCTGCCAACGCCTTAAGATCATAGCCGCCTTCGAGACAGGATACTACCCGGCCTTGGCAATGCTTTGATGCCAGTTCACACAGCCGTTCAGTCACCCAAGAAAAGTCTGCTTCAGTTAGGTTCATCCCAGCCAGTGGATCGTCTTTGTGAGCATCAAACCCAGCCGAGATCAGCAATAACTCTGGAGCCCAGCGGTCCGCCGCTGGTAATATCTGCGACTCCATCACTGCTCGGAAGGCCTTAGGGCCTGCGCCCTCCGGTAGTGGACAGTTGATAACATTGGCATACCCCCCAGTCTCATGGGCATGGCCAGTGCCTGGATAGAGAGGCATTTGATGGGTACTAGCAAAAAAAATACGATTATCGCCTTCAACTAAATCTTGCGTACCGTTACCATGATGTACATCAAAATCAATAATCGCTACACGCTTCAGTCCATGATAGTCCAAGGCGTGTTTTGCAGCTAACGCGACATTTCCAAAAAAGCAAAAACCCATTGCAGTTTCATGTTCGCAGTGATGCCCTGGAGGTCGCATGGCGACAAAAACATTTCTAGCCTCGCCTGCCATAACCATATCAACAGCGCGGATCGCGCCACCAGCCGCTCGCAAGGCCGCCTTAAGTGTCCCAGGCGACATGTGCGTGTCAGCGTCTAAAGAGCTCCAGCCTGACTGAGGGGACGCAGCACGGATCGCATTAATATGGCGCTGTGGGTGTACTCTTAACAAATCATCGTCTGAGATCAAAGGGGCATTAACTATTTCCAAACATAAGGGCGCTAAAGTGGCCAACACATATCGCAATCTTGCCACCTGCTCAGGATGGCCTGGTACATTCAAATGTTGTAAGCAATCGGAATGAGTGATGATCTTAGTAGTCATTATATATATCTCTGTTCCGGAGCCAACATGTAGCCCGCCCCACGCACCGTTTGCAAAAAGCGCGGTTGCTTTGGATCACTCTCAATTTTACGTCTCAGTCGAGTGATTTGAACATCAACAGCGCGTTCCTGTGCCTGGCCTCCATCACGTTCAAGCTGTTTTACCAAACTAGTTCGGCTAAAAGGCACGCTGGGAGCGCTGGCAAATATACGCATCAAATTATTTTCTGTTGAGGTAAGCCGAACGCGTACCTCGCCTTTCCACAGTTCGCCACGAACAACATCATATCTTACCTCACCCAAGTGCATAACCTTTGGCGCATTTACATTTTTTTCCGGCGCTGGCACCCGTCGCAATATCGCATTGATCCGTAGCAAAAGTTCTTTCGGCTCAAATGGCTTGGCTAAATAGTCGTCTGCGCCAGCCTCTAGACCCAAAATACGATCCTCAATTTCGCCCCGCGCAGTAAGAAGCAAAATTGGGGTGGTGCGCGTTTCCCGCAAATGCTTGGTCAGTGATACCCCATCTTCGCCCGGCATCATCACATCCAATATGATCAAATCAAAATTAAGCCCTAATAGAATACGCCTTGCATGGCCAGCATCACGAGCGATAGAAACCAAAAAACCATTTCGCATCAGGAACTTTTGCAACAAGCTCCGGATACGCTCATCATCATCAACAATTAATAAATGCGCGTCTGGATTCATTTACGACCTCCCCCAGCAAGCTGTTGGTAGTGCCCTTTGAGCTCCGGGTCCATCATCGCCTCTAGAACTGTACAAAACCCGTGGACAGAGGCAGCTCCAGCTTGACGATAGGCTGCACGCATTCGGTCCCGCTGTACGTCTGACAGTGCTCGCTCAAGTTCGGTCCCAGCATTAGTCAGGCTTAAGTGACGTTGCCTTTTATCACGAATCCCAACTTCATTGAGGACAAGGCCATCTTCAATTAACGTACGAAGCACTCGATTTAAACTTTGCTTAGTAACGCCCAATGTAGCTAGCAGCTTATTGACTGTTGTGCCGGGGCTTCGTTGAATAAAATGCAAAGCCCTGTGATGAGCGCGGCCATATGATTTCTCTGCCAAAATTC
>JAVLEV010000055.1:0-12187 GCA_031920365.1 Planktomarina sp.
GTTTGGCTCAGCTTATATCTATTGGTTGCGCTAGAAAGGGTCGCTAAGTGTCATGCAAGGATAAAAGTGACTAAACAATTCTGATAATTGTCGTTAAAATAACTATGATTAAATTTGACAAAAACAATATCAAGGTAATTTGGAATGATATGGTGTCGCGCAAGCGCCTTGGCGACGGAGCGTATGCTTTAACTCCAGAAGAAACTTTAGAAACTGATGAAAATGCTGATGCCTCCAGTTTCATAAATAACACTTTTGCATTTACTTCGACGTATGAAAAATTAACTCAAAGGATTGAAATATAGTATATCTTTTTGAACCTATGAACCATTGATTTGGTCATTGTCGAATAAACGATATTTCGCTTTTCATCAGTACTGTTCGATTGAAAATACCGTTATGCAGGAAGTATGATAATTTCGGAAAAATGTCTTTATGAATAGTAGCCTAATTATTTAATTCGAACACCCTGGCTCACTAATGTTGTCTGCATCAATTCTAAGTTGATATCTGAAAATCCACATCTGTTCTTGACTGACAAAGCTGCAGCGACACCAGCAGCCTGGCCAGTCACTGCGCAGCAGGCCATATTGCGTGTAGCTGCATGTGCAATTTTATGCCCCCCAATGGCACGGCCTGCAATAATAAGGTTCTTGATTTTTTTAGGTAACATTGACCTATAGGGGATATGCATATAGCGGCCCGTGGTCGGAATTATAAGTACACCGTGGCCATCGATGAACTCAGGGTAAACCCCAACGCTATCCTCAAACCGAGCCTCACTCCGAACGTCAGGCTCCGTCATATTATAAAATGCATCTATTTTGCGTGTATCCCGGATCCCAATGGACATCCCAAAATTGCGTAGCCGCACGCCGTCACAACCAGGCGTATAATGGCGCAAAGCCTCAATTGCGTGCATCGCTTGACGACGGCCCTCGATTTCAAACAGGGTCATGCTATTGGGATCCGTCCCATCGCAACCAGCGAGATGGATCAGGTTCATATAGGTCATTTCCCCACTGTCGTGCACGGCCCCCCATGTGCCTCCTATAGTGTTGAGATGAGGTGGGATGAGACCATCCTTGATAGCCCGCTCGAATGGCTTTGCGAGAAAGGGGGAGAACATATCATCTTCTTTGCCATCTGTTTCGACCACCCATTCGCCCGAAGACCAATCTTTATATGTTTGTGGATTTGCATTTACACCCGCCATAAACGCAATTTTATCAACACCCGCGAGATGGAACATAACACTGGCGGCTTGCATCTCTTCAACCGGTGTTTTTAGTGTAGGTGCGCCGGCACGGTATGCAACATCAGCATCACCAGTTGCATCAACAATTCGCTTGGCAAGGATAGCTTCTCGGCCAGCTTTGGATTCAACAATGACGCCTGTTATTGTGTCTCCATCCATAATTGGCGCCGCAAATTGACGATGTAGCATGGGATGTATGCCAGCTTCCTCAACCAATGCATCAGCTACCAATTTGAATCCTTCACTGTCTAACTCATAGCTAAGCGATTGGCTTTCTGGTACGGCAGCCCCCATGGCCTTGGCGCGTTCTTCAAATTCTGAACCTATCCCGCCGGCTTCAACTGTAGCTTCGTGACGATACCATGCAAAACCTTCGACCCCAACGACGGTAATATTGCCACCAAAACAACCAAAACGTTCGAGTAGTGTCACATCGACGCCACATCGTGCGGCAGCTAGCGCAGCGGCAAGCCCACCTGGGCCTGAGCCTACAACAAGGACGTCAGTTTCATGGACGACAGGCGTCTGGCGAGAAGGCTCTAGTATACTTTTATTTGTCACAATTTGATCCTTTAGTAGTTATTTTTTGCGGAAAAATTACCCAGACTTCTTAGCCCACAGCCTTTATGAAAAAATGCATACAAGCTATTTCAGCTTTAATTTTTGAGCGAGTGTTATCAAGGCGGCGATAGGACCGATAAATATGTTGTATATGCAGGTGTATCTTGAAGCTTAGCAATATTATTATTACTGTGAAGCCTCAACCGTTAGATATCGCCCCGCAGCTGCAAGCTTTTATTGGTTGGGAGCCAGTCATGTAAGGAACAGTCGACGTTGGCCACGCAGGCATCCCCAACCTAAATTAAAAATTATCTACCGCTACGCACTTCACGAACCCACGTTACAATTTTTGCGCGGGCTTCATCTGACATTTGAATTGCATTGGGAGGCGGCATAGCGTGACTTATCCCTGCGTGCAGATAAATTTGCTCGGCATACCGAGCCACGTCAGCAGGGCTTTCTAAGTAGACACCCTTCGGCGCCCACTGCATATTGTTCCAGCCTGGTTCGCGGGCGTGGCACATCGAGCAATTTCCCAACACGGTATCATATGCATCCTTAAAGCTCGCTGCTGATACAAATTTTTGCTCATATAATGTAAGGACGCGGTCTTCGGCTTTCTCCAAACTTTTGGTGGGACCAAAGGTTGAAAGCCACGCAATCAATATCATCAGCAGAACGGTCACACCCCATGTCCAATGTGGACCTCTGCCTGTGGCATGCATCGTGTTGAAATAATGACGAATAGTGACACCAGTTAAAAATATCAGGCTCGCAATAATCCATGAGTATTGTGTGCCAAATGACAGCGGGTAGTGATTAGACAGCATTAAAAATACGACTGGCAGCGTAAGGTAATTGTTATGGGTGGATCGCAGCTTAGCGATCTTACCATATTTAGCATCAGGCGTGCGGCCCGCTTTAAGATCAGAAACTACGATACGCTGGTTCGGCATAATCTGGAAGAAGACATTTGCTGTCATGATAGTTGCCGTGAAGGCGCCAAGATGCAGCAGGGCGGCACGACCCGTAAAAATTCTATCGTACCCCCAAGCCATCAACACAAGGATAATGAATAGCAACAGCATCAGCATAGTTGGTCGCTCACCAAGCTTAGATTTGCACATAGCGTCATAAGCCAACCAGCCAATGGTCAGCGATCCACCAGAGATCATAATACCCTGCCACAAAGACAATGATGCCTTGGTTGGATCAAGCAAGAACAATTCACCACCAACCCAATAAACGATCATCAACAGTGCAGCACCGGAAACCCAAGTGATATAGCTTTGCCATTTGTGCCAAATTAGATGTTCCGGCATATTGTCAGGTGCGACCACGTATTTTTGGATATGATAGAAACCGCCACCATGTACCTGCCATTCTTCGCCATGTACGCCTGAAGGCATATTAGGTTTTTTCTTCAAGCCCAAGTCGAGAGCAATAAAAAAGAACGACGCACCAATCCAAGCCATGGCTGTGATAACATGCAACCAACGAACCGAAAACGAAAACCAGTCCCATAAAATAGCCAAGTCATACATTACAAAATTTTCCCAGATTCTAATATAGCTACACCCTAGGCGATCAGCTATTATCCCGCTATAGTACGCTAAAGCTCAACAGTATCAAAAAAAGCAAAACAATGTCGTATTTTGATAATATCCGCACTTTTGTGCGTGTCTATGAATTAGGCAGCATGTCTGCTGCCGGGCGTGATCTTCGTATTTCGCCTGCAGTAACATCGTCACGAATTTCGCAGCTCGAAACTAAGTTAAGTGTAAGATTATTTCAGCGCACCACCCGTAGTTTGTCGGCCACAGCGCAAGGCAAAGCGTTTTACAAAGGCGCCTGTGAAATCCTTGAATCGGTTGAAAATGCTGAGGCTAAGGTTATTGATATCACCGACAGCCCAAGGGGAGAGCTATATGTCGCTGTACCATTTGGTGCAGGGCGACGGCTGATCGCTCCATTGGTGCCTGCGTTTGTTAAAGAATACCCCGAGGTTAAAATCCGTCTTCGTATGACGGACCGAAAAGTTGATTTAACTGCCGAAGGCTTAGATCTGGCATTCTTTTTAGGTAGGCCAAAAGATAGTAATTTACGCAGTCGTAAAATTGCAGATATCGACCGCGTGTTGTGTGCTTCGCCAGCCTATATCGCAGAAAATGGTAATCCAGCCTCTGGATATGATTTAGTTTCGGGTAAACATGAATGCCTTAATCTTCGTTTCCCAGGAGCAACTGAATTTCAATGGCGATTAATTACACCAAATGGCTCCAAAAAATTTGCTATCGCTGGACGATTTGAAGCGGATGATGGTGATGTGTTGACTGACTGGGCTTTGGGTGGTGCCGGAATCGTGATGAAACCGATTTTTGAAATTGCGGATCATATTAGGGCTGGCCGCCTAGTACCTGTAGTTAAAGATACGCCACCTGAATCAATTCAAATGGCCTGTCTATACACACACAGAAAACGCCAAGATCCCAAGGCACGGTTATTTATGGATTTTGTCATTGAGCGGATAAAGAACTCGGTTCAAGACAGCGCAGGTCAACTACCTCGATAAGTAAGAATAGCCCAATCGCAAAAGCCGGAGCGTTACGTGTTAATATGAGACTTCTGAGCTACCAAACCGCTACGGGATTAAATCCAAAAATGCTGATCTTCTGGTGTGGTAAAATAAAGTTCAGCTAGCCGCCTGCGCGAAAATACAATTCATAAAAACCAGTCTTAAATTGCTTGGCAAGTATGATATGCTTATCAAAACTGTCATCATTATTTCCACTTATTTTTTTCAGTAGGACGTCACCAATTTGAGCGGGCTTCCAAACTGAGCATAGTCAAAAAAAATTTAGCATGACACAGCGACCCGCAGTCGCGGTTTTAACCATAGCTAGAGACATCAGATCCAGCGAGAGCTGCTATGTTGAGCAAACCTCGAACAGTAACGCCCGCAGTAACTATGTGGGCGCGGTTACCCATTCCCATTAAAATCGGTCCCACCTCGAGCCCGCCAGCAACAGACTTAAGTAGATTACGTGCAGCCCCCGCTGCGTCGGTATTGGCATAGATAAGCACGTTTGCTTTACCAGACAATCTGTTGTCAGGGAAAAGGCGTGCTCTAAGTTCAGGATCAAGAGCGGCATCAGTATTCATTTCGCCCTCGTAGTTGAAGTCGAGCTTTTTTTGATCAAGTATTTTTAGCGCCGCGCGCATTACTCGCCCTGACACACAATCAAGGTTGCCAAATTGTGAACCTGAACACAGAGCAATTTGTGGCTCAATACCAAAGCGACTAACGTGACGAGCGGCAGCAATTGTCGTTTCCACAAGCGTTTCTGCGGTTTGCTCCATATTGATATGGGTGTCGCCAATAAACAAGGGCCCATCATCTAAGATTATCAGGGAGAGTGCTGCGACAGGATGTAGGTCATGCTCAACTAGCATTTGCTTGATATAATTAAGATGCCAAAGGTATTGACCAAAGGTTCCACAAATCAAACTGTCGGCATCACCCCGTGCAACCATTACAGCGGCGATGGCAGTGGTATTTGTTCGGAGAACCGCCTTGGCTAAATCGGGCGAAACGCCCCTGCGTTCCATCTGTTTATGATAGGTCTGCCAATAGTCACGATAGCGGACATCGTTCTCTGGGTTCACAATTTCAAAATCTTGGCCAGGTTTAATTGTGAGGCCAGCGCGTTCAATCCGAGCCTCAATAATTTCTGGACGCCCAATAAGAATGGGCGTATCCACAGTATCTTCAACCATGGCTTGCGCTGCTCGGATTACGCGATCATCTTCACCTTCAGCAAAAACAATTTTGCGCTTAGCTTGGCGTGCAGTGGCGAACGCCTGTCGCATGATCAGTGATGACCTAAATACTTGTGCCTCAAGAGTGCGCCTGTAAACCTCTAGGTCAATTTCTTTCTGTGCTACACCTGAAGTAATAGCTGCCTTGGCAACTGCCAACGCTATTGTAGGCAATAAGCGAGGATCAAATGGTTTTGGTATCAGGTACTCGGGACCAAAGGTTAGTCTCTCACCTTGGTAGGCTTGTCCGACTTCCGCTGAGGTTGTCGCGCGCGCCAATGATGCGATGGCTTCAACGCAGGCAAGTTTCATCTCATCATTAATATCACTTGCGGCAACGTCCAGTGCTCCGCGAAAGATAAACGGAAAACACAGCACGTTATTAACTTGATTAGGGTAATCCGATCGACCTGTCGCGATCATTGCACCTGGAGATGCTGCGCGTGCCTCGTCTGGCATGATTTCTGGTGTGGGGTTAGCTAGCGCAAAAATAATTGGGTTCAGCGCCATTGCACCAACCAATTCAGGAGCCAACAGGCCTGGCCCAGATAGCCCCAAAAAAAGATCTGCGCCCTTGAGGGCCTCTTCTAAGGTTGTACTGACATCAGCTGTGGCAAACTCCATTTGCTCTGGGCACAGATCGGTGCGACCAGAATGCAAGACGCCAGCTTTATCAAAAAGTGTAGTGGCCCCGAGAGGCACACCCATTTTACGTAACATTGTGTGGCAGGCAATGCCTGCAGCGCCAGCGCCCAAGCCAACCACGCGTATGTCCTTAGGGTTTTTACCATTAATTTTCAACGCATTAGTAGCAGCCGCCGCAACAACAATTGCAGTGCCATGTTGGTCGTCATGGAACACAGGAATATTCATTCTATCACGGCAGATCCGTTCAACTATAAAACAGTCTGGAGCCTTGATATCTTCAAGATTAATCGCTCCAAAAGTAGGCTCAAGTTTGCATACCAAATCAGCCAGTTTCTCAGGGTCTTCCTCGTCCACTTCGATATCGAAACAATCCAGGCCTGCAAATTTTTTAAAAAGAACCGCCTTGCCTTCCATCACCGGCTTACTGGCCTGTGCCCCAATATTACCAAGACCCAGCACTGCGGTACCATTTGTAATCACAGCAACCAAATTGCCCTTCGCAGTATAGCGTGTGGCATCAAGAGGGTTTTCCGCAATTTCTATACAGGCTTCGGCAACACCAGGCGAATATGCAAGAGCTAAATCGCGCCCCGTTGCCATTGGCTTTGTAGGGCGGATTTCAAGTTTTCCAGGGTGGGGAAATTCATGATAATCTAGAGCAGCTTGACGCTCTGTGGCGGTCTTAGTTTTATCTAATGCCATATCCCTCTTCCTTTAATTCCAACTACACAATAGTTTTGGTAATCGTATCAGTCATTAGAACTTAAAGACACGCTTATGATAAGGACCTCCGGTATGTTGGGCTTACCTAGAATGTTAGTGTTATCTGATACGGAAGTTCATGGAAAGGTACATACCAAGAACCGCATTTTAGGGCTTTGCCACTTTTTATCACCTATTGGGGTCGCGCTCGGAAAGGTTTGTCTCAGAGATTTAAAACGCATTTAAATTTAATTTCAATTCTAGTACTTTTTTTTGTGTAAATCATCGACTGCAGCAGCCAGCACAACCTGCTGCTGCAGCTACTAAAAGCCAACATTGGTTAGATCAGATAGGCTAATTTGTGTGCCAGACATGCGCCAAGTGCTAAAGTGATGAGTATGACGGGCATGTAATGCTAGAAATATGTAAGGTTATTTTGACCATTATTAGTAGTAAGTATATTAAAGCCAGATCTAGGCTAAGTTCCTATTCTCATAGTCCCATTTAAATCTCGCAGCCATGCAATCACACTTTGAGCCGTGATCTGACCCGTTGCTGGATTTTCAGCACTTGGGCGGTTTTTAATCATAACCGTAAAGTCTGAACTATCGGACTCAACGGAAACTGTATGTTGGTTTTCTGTCAAAGTAGGGTCAGCCCAAATTTCCATTTTTGTATGCTCCGGCCCCATACCAGAAAGGCTAAGCGCTGCGGCAACGTTAACGTTTGCGGGGAATTCTTTCGCTACCTCTGAAACGCTTCCAGCCAGTAAGCAATACGGCTTATCAAGGGCTCTGATGTCTATGCCAATCTTGGCAATGTATGGAGCATTAAGAAGGCCTATAATTGGTTTACAAGTTTTGATCGTGACCGACTTCAACTTACCAACCGCCACGGCTTTGAGCGCATCAATTCCCACCATTGCACCAGATGGAACAATAATCTGTCCACCATTTTCGGCCGCCAATTGAACCAAGTCATCGCGACCTAAAAGTTGGCTAGCTGACATTACAACTAAAATCTTGCCAGCTTCCAAAACCGGCTGTGCAATATCTTGAAAAGATTTTGGCGGAAGACACTCCACTACGACATCACAATGGTCTGCAATATCGGAAAATGCATAATGCGAAACAGGCCTCAATAAAGTTGCGTTAAATTCTGCAGCGCGCTGATCATTGCGTGCGCAGAAACCTGCCAACACGTGACCAGGAATTTTTCCACCATCAAGGTACTGCGCCACCTTAAGTCCGATTGCGCCTGTCCCAGCTATACCTATTTTCACGCCCTATACCTTTTAACCATTTCCACAATCCTATTTGCTGCCGCAACAGCAGCCGCGTGATCTTGAGAGAAGTTCAATCTAAAGCTATCTGCCGAGTGTGGCCCAAACTCAGAGCCAGGTGTTACGGTTACACCCGCTTGATGACGAAGTAACCGAACAAATATATCTGGAGGTACAGCCAACTTGGGAAGCTTTGGGAACAGGTAGCTGCCAGCCTGAGGCGTAGATGTCTGCAATCCTACAAGGCGCAAAACATCTAACAGGTCGTCTCGAATGACCTCATGTTCCGCAATACGTTTTTTCATCCAACCATCTGGCTCTCGGAACCATGTACCTAACGCGGCCTGATTATAGCCAGCTGCACGGAGTGAAACGATTGCCTGCAGTTTCTCCATTCTGTCAATCAGTTTGGGCGTTCCAAACGCAGTTCCAAGACGAAAGCCACTAAGGGATTCCGTTTTGGAAGGCCCCATAATTGTAACAAGATCCGTAGGCAGGGTCTTGCAGGCACGAAGATGTGAATAAACTTCTCCACTGTAAAGAAGGCGCGAGTAAAGTTGATCAACAATTACGGTTACATCATGGCTAGCAGCTAAAAGCGCAATACTTTCGATTGCAGTTTGGGAGTAAACTAGGCCTGTTGGGTTATTAGGAGTAGAAAACACTAGCACGCGCACTCCCGCCTTGATAGCCTCTTCAAGAATTTGAAGGTTAGGCCCTTTTTCCGCCGCGTTCTCTTCATATATAAGAGGGATTGGGACAATCTCACCACCAAAAAACTTAACTAGTTTGCGATTGGCGAAGTAATCGGGCTCCATAATTGCAACCATGGTACCGTGTTCTACGACCGAGCCAAGTGCTAGAAACAAAGCTCCCTGCGTCCCTGGCGTAATGATTAGTTCACGATCTGCCGCGATAGGAACTCCGGTAAAGCGCCCCAAACGTGCAGCGACACCATCACGAATTAATGCACTCCCGCGATATTCTGTGTAAGCTTGATTGCCTCCCTGTTCATAGGCATGCTCCCAAGACTGGCGAGCACCGGGCGTTGGAGAAAACGCGTCAACGTCACCGTGGGAAAAATCAACAGGAGGCCCAATAATTTTTTCACCACGAATAAAGCCTATCAGTTGATCATTGCTTCGGCGCACTTCTTGGCCAGGTGCATTTTCAGAGCCAAGGTACATAAATTTTTTGTCCAGAGATTCCACGCTAGTACCGTTCCTATCACTTCAGAAATTAGAAATTTCTACCAGTTTCAAATTTATCAAATAAAATAATAGGCAAAAAATAGAATTTTCAATTATTGGTCAGAGTATCTTACCCCAAAAATCACTTTTGAAAATCTATAAGTTAATATTAATCTCTATTTTTAATGCCTCAATTACTTATCAAAGCTCCAATCATACCAGAGCCCATGATAGAACCGACTAATTCTTATTTAATTTCCATCCGAAAAAGAAACAGTGGCCTACCGAGTGGGTTCGCAAAACCGCTTTACTAGAGATGTCAGGTGATGCTTTTATTCCATCCAACCTGTTAGGCTTGTTTCCAAAAAACTACTTACAGGCCTGCAGGACGCGGGAAACACTATAGGCCAACCCCTTTTCAGTGTAGTGTCGTTCGACCTGATTGGGACCTGCTCGTACCACCATCAAGTTCTGTTGGGGAGCGAGGGTTCATACCCTTGATTGCTAGACCGAAGTCAATAGCCAACGTAGTAATGAGTGGCGCAATATCTGCTCTAACTAACAGAGTAGCTATCAGGATTGCATCCACACGATCACCGCTTGTTGCGGTTTCGATGAAATTAGCAAAACACGATTCATCTGAGCCAATACATTTGCAGCTAACCGCATGGCGAAACAATGGCCTGCGTCCGTACTGAGAGCAAAGGCTGCATAATTTTTCAAAAGCTTTTAAAGCCTTGCGCCCGTTTTCCGCGCCTAAGCAATATGAGAGGTCGCCCCAAACTTCTTCTTGACCGTCGGGTCCATCATGCCACATTCGTAAGTAGATCACCGATGCTGCTCCAATCCCATCAAGATCAGCCACAAAGCCAACGGGTGCCCCCCCGCGTTTTTCTTGTGTGCTAGTCATTTGGTCAGTAGCAACTTGCCAGCCCGCGTGATGCGCAGCGTGTAAGTCTGATCACCTAAAATAATATGAGCTTGATCCTGGCCCTTGGTTAGGGCCTCTGCATCGTACATTGGCAACTTACTCACAGCAGGTTCCACCAGCTCGTCAATCGAATGAAAGGCCATCAGTTTTGCCCTCCATTAATTCTGAAAATTTTATCTACAACCGATTCTAAGTGAAAGCCCTGCCAATTCAAACTAAGCCCATCCATGGTGCGGGGCAGCTTGAGGAATTCGACAACTTCAGACTTACCCGGCTGTCGAGATCCAGTGCTACTTACTAGGTATTTCGCTTCTTGAGGGTAATGTTGCATTTTGCCCATCCTTTGAACTTTGACTGTCGGGCTTCCCGGTCAGAAGACTAAGGGTGGCTAGATTTCTTAATACCTGACTAATTTCGTCAGGTAAGTCAACTAGATAAATTAGATATAATTTATGACCTTTATGGAGGGATTATCAGGCCGATATGATATTTTCTAAATTCAAATTCCCGAGGCCTAAGAATGAAAGTGCCGTCACAAGTTGAATAGGTTTATTAGGGGCCACTATGTGGAGAGACAGCAGTACTGCTTAATAGTTCTACTAAAACGCTCCATGCCACAAATGTAATCGAAGGCAGAACAGGAAAATTTAATTACGATCAAAGAGGATCGCCAAAACGCAAATCACTAACAAGCGAATTTAAAGAATAAGCCTTACAAAAAATATTCATTCAACTTCTAGATTACCCCATGGGCTAGAGCGTTAATCCAAAGAAGATAAAAATTGAATGTCTCAACACTAAATTTATTGTCAGACAGGATAACTCACTTATTGATCTGAATTACTAGATTATATATTTGAAATAACCTACTAATTTATACGTGCTGACCCCCATTGATTGAAAGTTCAGACCCGGTCATATAGCTAGAACTTGCCGAACACAGAAAGTAGATGGCATCGGCAACCTCACTTGGCTGCCCAATACGCCCCAGAGGAAGTCCTGCAACAATTTTATCAGTTCCCTCACTTAGCATATTTGTTTGCACTTCACCGGGCGCAATCGCATTTACCCGTACCCCCAAAGGACCAAAATCATACGCCATTTCTCTGGTTAGAGTGGCCAGAGCTGACTTTGATGTAGAGTAGGCAGCCCCGGCAAAAGGATGCACCCGACTGCCGGCTATGGAAGTTACATTGACGATGGCTCCTTTTGCTCTTTCCAACTCGTTTTTTAGAGCTTTCGCCAATAAAATTGGGGCAAAAAAATTCACTTGGAATACCTGGTGCCAAATTTTAAGTTCGGTCTCTAAACTATTCAGACGTTGACCATCTACTAATTTCGGAGACACCCCAGCATTGTTAATTAATGCACATAGCTTGCCATCGAGTTTATCTTTAATTTCATCAGTGGCTTCTATTGTACTTTTAGGGTCCGAAAGGTCAACTTGGATATGGTTTTTTTTGCCTCCCGGCCATGGGCAGCGGCTATCAAATACCTCTCTAGAGCAAGTCAGGACGCGCCAACCCGCATCATTAAAACGCTTAACTGTAGCGTGCCCTATGCCTCGACTAGCACCAGTTAAAACAACAGTTTTCTGTTCTTCATTCATAGTATCATGACCCTGAATAGTCAGTATGGATTAGTTAAAATTACTTTTGCTTACTATAATCTAGTCTAGTTAGCTACTATAGCTTTGGCCCAAAGCGCAGCGCAAATGGCTTTTCAGTCGACGATGAAAAAAAGTCTCTTCGAATTTTTTTAAGATAAACTAGAAGAATTCTTTTAATGTCTTTAAA
>JAVLEV010000056.1:0-2817 GCA_031920365.1 Planktomarina sp.
CTAGCGTTTAGTGTGGCTGGTATCATAGGAATTTTAGCTCTAGCGGTTTTTGCCCTACGGTTGCCTTGATTTCTAATTTCCATGCGTGGAGCTCGATTTGATCCTCACCAAATAAAATAGGCGACCTGCGGTGCGCATATCTACGAAATCACTGAAATAAATTGCCTAATGCATAAGCCATGACGCCTACCTCCGGTTCTCGAGTGGCTTCATCTCCCCTCGAACCTTTTTCCAAACCGGCGCGGTTGGTTTGTATTCCCAATGTAAGTACCATTGCTTTTTGCGGACCAAAAGCCTGCGATAAATACGTAGAGTATCCTTTTACCACCGACATGGATTATGCATCTGTTATGTCATAATATGACATTTTGGGCTCCGCATTTAATAGCGCACCAATCTTATCTATTGTCCCGTCATCTATACGATACTGGATATATGCTTGATGTTTTTCTTTAGTTTCCCATTCCTCGGTCATGATAACTACCGTTGGATCATCTTGGCCCACACTGATATCTATTTGCTTACATCCATCGTACTTGCGGGTAATTGGAAAAGCTTGACGAGCTATGTCTATCATAGCTTCAGTATTGCCTTCTTTCAACTTCAGCTCAAAAGTAACCTTTACAGTCATAATATCCCTCTAATCTTCTAAATTTTACAATCCACCCTAATATAAATAGAGAATAACCATATCAAGAAACTAATTAAAACTCTTATAATTGTAACAATTAATACTTTAAATAAGGTTGTCTCGATTCCAGCCTTTTATAGTCAAATATCTAAAACTGCACCATTTTCGTTTAATGCTAAGCATTTGGCCTTGAAGAGTATTAAGCGATGCCTAACGAGTTAAAACTCGTAAGTGCGTTAAATTATACATCACCCAAAAGGTTTGTATTTCCTTGCTTGGCTGATTATTTTTACTACGATATTACACTCACAACATCATACAAAACTGAATTACAGGCATGTGCCCTTTGAAAGGCCAATTTGTTAATCTGAAATGGTAACCCGAGTTTATATATCTAAATTTTTTTATAAAAAATCTAAAATATACCCTGACCCTGTGTACACCATTTCTCGTCTACAAAGTATGCAAGAAATTTGGCCTAAGGGGTTAATTGATTAGTACAACTTTGTTGTTTGTACGTGCCTGATGAGGAACGCCTGTGGGCTATTTATATGGATTTATTCATCATATTTTAAATGACTTCTATCTTTGAAATGGAAAAGTTGACCTGGAGGTTGGTGGTATTATGACTTTTAATTCTTCACCGTCTGCAACTGGGATACAGGTAAAATTTAGGTTGCGAAGCCCTATAGCATTAAGCTCCATCCCACTATTTTTTGCATCAGCAAAACAGCTAGCTGCGTCATCATATCGAAGTCCACTATCAAGTGCGCCACCACTGACAATCCACACAAGTAAAAATTTCATAGAGCCTATCCTTCAATGCTAATTATAATAGAAAGTACCAATGCCCAAAGTTCTTAGTTATTCATTTGGATGGAAAATGAGTTACAACATCGGTTAAATAAAAAACAAAAATACTTTTAACATCCAGTGCTTAATCATTAGGATTGGTGCAGCATAAAGAAGTATGAGAAACGGCATTCTTAAGATCATATTGACCCAGAGAAACCAGCCTTCAATCTGAGGATTTAGCAAACCCTTTTTGGTTCGTTTGAGAGCGTCATTCTCGAACTCAACTAGCACTTTATTTATACAGTAGGAACCAACGCTGCCGACCAATAACATTAACAGTATCTCAGCTAGGCTAAAGTCTAGCATGCCTTAATACTCGCAGCTTTTATAGTCGCTATCGATGCACTTTGAGACCATTGTTTGAGCTTTTGTGATTTCCTGCGAAGTCATTTTTTTGGCCATTTGATCTCTATATGTTTCTCCAAGTTCATAACCATTACTTCCAGAAATATCAAACCAGACATACGCCATAACCTTATCCTCGGAAACGCCTAAGCCGTTTCTGAACATTTCACCAAGAGCATTTTGAGCGTAAGCATCTCCTGCTTCAGCAACTAATTTATACAACCTAACAGCTTCTTGGTAATCTTGGATGATGCCAGTCCCAGTTTTATACAAAACGGCTAGACGCCATTGAGCGGGAGAATACCCTTTTTCAGCGGCCAATTTGTACCACCTGACCGCTTCCTGATCATCTTGAGGTACGCCGTGCCCTTGGTTGTGCATGATACCAAGGTATACTTGAGCAGAGGTATCCCCAGCTTCGGCTAATGGCCTCCACTCCTTTAATGCCGCCTCATAGTCACCAGCTATATAGGCAGCCCAGGTTTCACTAGCCTTTCCCAAAGCTACGGTCTCTGATTGTAAATCTACGATTTCTTTCAAACGTTCTTCAGCACTTTTTTCTGCCGCAAATGGTGAAGAGACTGTCATTAAAAGTGCTACGATAGTTATGAGATATTTCATGTAATGGCCCTGGTCAGTTACTTCATCTGATAAAGTGTAGCTTAGGCTCGAGCATCGCGAAAGTAATTTTTTAACTCAGGTTTGCCGGTCGAAAACAGAGGTCTTTGAATTATATTGCATTAATTATATCTAGGCGGCTTGAGAGTGCTAGGTACTTTCCACCTTATTAAAATTAATTTGATGTAAAAGTACATCAGGGTAAACGTCTCTAACAATAACTGAATTCCAATCAGTCTTTAACTATAATTGAAAACTGGAAGTTTCCCTTGGCTATGCCAACCAACTTTAATTAGGGGTAATTTATATCTAATTAACTCTTTAGTGAGACCGCCAGCAAACATGAAGCTAAAGAAAGAAGGGGTAGT
>JAVLEV010000056.1:2917-6702 GCA_031920365.1 Planktomarina sp.
ATATAGACAAATTAAAACTGCTTTTGATGGTGTGATCAATTGCCGATTAATCGAGATAACCATCAAAGCATATTACTTTAAAGCAAATGGATGAGGTGGTCTCACTCGGGTTATTTCTATTAATTGTTGATACACTTTGGCCAAACAGAATGGTGCTTAAAAGATTTAGTTGAAGTCGCGTTTTCAGAAAGTTGGATCTCTAACAGAAAAATGAAAAGCTTAATCTCATCGCTTTATGGCTAATAACGTTTAGTGGATTTATTTTTTTGAAATATGCTCTTAGCATAGAAGCGGCGGTATTATATCCTCAACTGAGCTGCTTAACTTGCCTCCAGAGATTCTATATAAGTCCGGGATGAGGCATCACTGGCCTGCTGGTAAAGAAATTGCATTGTCTCCTTATTTGTCTACAATCGAAATATTACAAAAAAGATCGAATGATAACTAAATTAAAGCCATAGTCTTTTTTATACAACTAAGAATTCAGACAGTTCTGAGGGTAGAGAAATTAAATATTTTATTAAAATTTTAACTTTAAGTGTTCTTTTTTATCTAAACCAAATTGGAATTGCTATGGCATATGAAGAACCAAATTATGAACTAATTAAAAGTACTGGTGTCTATGAAATAAGATACTATCGCGACAGGCTTGCTGTCCAAACACTACAGGCTTCAGGAGAGGACAGCGCATTTAGACGCTTATTTAAATATATTTCCGGTGCAAACCAAAGCTCGGAAAAAATAGCAATGACAACGCCTGTTATACAATCAGAAGATGGCGGTGGATCAGTGATGCATTTTTTCTTACCAAACAGTTACTCCAATCAAACGGCCCCATTGCCAAAAGCAAATAATGTTAAGCTAGTTACGGTAAAAGGTGGGTTTTATGCCGTAATCAAATACTCAGGGCGCTCCACCAATCAAAGCTACTTAAGGCAAGCTGCTTTACTTAGAAAACGATTAGATGAAGATCAAGTTTTCATAATAAGCAGCTCTATAATGGCTACTTACAATGGCCCATTCACACCGTTTTTCTGGCGTAGAAATGAAGCAATGTACCGCGTTGATTGGGAATAGTTTGGCCCTGTTTCGAAGATGTATAAGTTGGGCCTATAAAGTCTATGGGTAATGATGGCAGGAGTATCACCCAATTAAGTGGGGCCATGGCATTTTTTTCCGTATTGTTGGAAGTTGAGAACATCTTATGAATCCGGCAGACTGGCTCCTCAAAACCGCGAGATTAATGCCCGGTGCACCTGCATTGATTAAAGGTACAACCTGCGACGCTGACTATAGCACATTTGCCGCTCGTGTCGCAGGAATCGCTGGGGCATTGAGCACCCAGCATGGGCTGGGCAAGGGTGACCGGGTTGCGATATTTATGGACAACTGCACCGAGTATTTGGAAGTGATGTATGGCATCTGGTTCACGGGTGCGGCAGTAGTTCCCATCAATGCTAAACTACATGCTAAAGAGGCTGCCTGGATTATTGAAAATGCGGATGTGAAAATCATATTCACCTCAACAGACGTCAGCAAGGCCTTGGAAACTGTTGCTCCCAGTTGTCTCAAAACGTTAATATTAGCTGATAGTTTGGACTTTATTAAATTGCGCCAATACTGTCCGATGGCACGCCCAGCAATAATCAACGATAACGAGCTACTTTGGCTGTTTTATACGTCAGGAACTACGGGTAGGCCTAAAGGTGTTATGATCAGCGCTGGCAATATTAGCGCAATGGCCTTTGCCTATTTCTGTGACGTTGATGAAGTTTTATCCTGTGACGCAATACTTTATGCGGCTCCAATGTCTCACGGGGCAGGGCTCTATAATTTTATGCATATCATCAAAGGAGCACGGCACGTGGTACCTGAGAGCCGCGGGTTTGATGCTGATGAAATTTTGAATCTAGCACCAAAGATTAATCATATTTCAATGTTTGCAGCCCCAACGATGGTTAAGCGACTGGTCGATAGGGCTAAAGCTGTTTGCTCAGATGGTAGTGGTATTAAGACTATCACCTATGCCGGTGGCCCTATGTATGTGGTGGATATTATTGAGGCGGTTGACGTTTTGGGTGATAAGTTTGTCCAGGTTTATGGCCAAGGGGAATGTCCAATGGGAATTACAACTTTGCGTCGTGAATTTGTCAGTTCGCGTGACCATTCAAGTTGGCGTGAACGTCTTGGTTCGGTTGGCGTTGCGCAGAGCCCAGTTATCGTACGCATTGGAGATGAGGCCGGCAACTCTCTGCCAAACGGTGAGATTGGCGAGATTCTAGTGTTGGGTGCGACTGTGATGACCGGGTATTGGCGAAATCCGGATGCTACTGCCACAGCTATTCGGGATGGCTGGCTACGGACTGGTGACATGGGAGTAATAGATAATAATGGGTTCATTACGCTACATGATAGATCAAATGATATGATCATTTCTGGTGGGTCAAATATTTATCCGCGTGAGGTGGAGGAGGTACTGCTCGAACTGAAGGCTGTAATGGAAGTGGCTGTAGTTGGCCGCAAAGACGCTGAATGGGGTGAGGTAGTGGTGGCGTTTATCGTCGCGGCACCACGCCAACAGGTTATAACTTCAGATCTTGATGCGCATTGCATTGGAAATATTGCACGTTTTAAACGACCCAAAGAGTATCGGATTGTATCGGAATTACCGAAAAACTTTTATGGAAAAGTTTCAAAATCTGACCTCCGCCAACTACTAAAAAACTAAAATACTTATGGAAAATGACTTTGACTATTGTCTATTAATGGAAATGGCTGTGCTTTTGAGTTATTTTTAATAAGTATTTATAGATTTGGGCACGCCAATGCTAAAAAGTGAAATTTACGCGCAGCCGACCTCCAAGGTTATAAGCCTTGAAACTAGTCAGCTGTTTTACCAATATTAAATTAATGCCCCCCTTTAAAGGGGACTAATTGCATGCCATTGCCGGCAGCAACAAAGAAGGGATTGTCCATCCCAGGCTTGCCGTAGGATAGTTCTTCTAGGGTATCTAGGCGCCGCACATTGCCGCCAGCACCTTTTAAGACGGCGTGAGCAGCGCCAGTGTCCCATTCCATTGTACGGCCCAATCGCGGATAGAGATCGGCAATGCCACGCGCAATTAAACCAAATTTAAGTGAAGAGCCTGCACTTTCAGATCTCTTAGGTGCATAGTTGGAAATATACGCCTCTGTTTCAGGAGTGGAATGGGACACCGACTTCACAACGGATAGATTTTCTAAGTCTGCCGGCCGGCAGGAGATTTCAATGCGGTCAGTAGGAATCTGATCTGCGTTCATACCTTTTTTAAGATATGACGTACCATTTAAATCTCTATAGTAAAGTTCCCCAGTGACCGGTACATAGACAACGCCCAACTCAGCCTTTGCGTTTAGTATTAGCGCAATATTTACGGTAAATTCACCCGTTTTCTTTATAAATTCCTTTGTACCGTCGAGTGGGTCGACCAAAAAATAAATGTCTCCCATAGATAAATTGAGGTCGCCGTGACTTTCCTCTGAGACGATAGGTATATCGTAATATTCTGATTTCAGAATATCACGAATAACTTTATCAGCAATTTTATCCGCGCGAGTTACTGGGCTGTTGTCCGCCTTAGTTTCAACGCTAACATTGTCGCTGGCATAGACATCCATAATCTCTGCCCCAGCCGATAGGGCGGCTGAACACATTTGATTAACTATTAAGGGGTATTTTTGTGCTGTATTTTCAAAAAAACTCATTTTAATAAGCCTCTAATTTAAGGTTTTCGACTACAGAAGTA
>JAVLEV010000056.1:6802-12067 GCA_031920365.1 Planktomarina sp.
TCGATAAACAATCCGGCAACTCCGACTGCGCAAGCAGCTTTGGCCAACGTCGCTACAAACCGACGCTGACCACCAGAAGAACCACCGAGCGCCCCTGGTTGCTGAACTGAGTGGGTAGCGTCAAAAATTATAGGATAACCTGTTTCAGCCATTGTCTCTAAGCCACGGAAATCGTTTACGAGTGTATTATATCCAAAAGTTGTGCCGCGCTCACACAGCATAATATTATTATTACCAGTGCTGGCAATTTTTTCAGCTACATTAGCCATTTCCCACGGCGCCAGAAACTGGCCTTTTTTAACGTTAATCGCGCGGCCTGTGTTTCCTGCAGCCAGCAAAAGGTCTGTTTGGCGCGACAAAAACGCTGGGATTTGGATCACATCAACGACCGCAGCCGCTGGAGAGCAGTGGCTTATTTCGTGTACATCAGTGATTACTGGGCAACCAAATGTATCGCGGACCTCGGATAATATTTTAAGCCCAGCGTCCATCCCAATACCCCGCTCCGCGCCAATGGAAGATCTGTTAGCTTTGTCATAACTGGTTTTGAAAATAAACTTGGACCGTGTGTGCACACAAGCATTGGCGACCCGTTCAGCCATCATCATAGCATGGTCGCGGCTTTCCAACTGACAGGGCCCCATGATAAATGCGATGGGGTGTTTACCACCAAACTTTATATCGCCTATTTTAACAATTTTTTGATCCATCACATATCTTCCATAATTTGGTTTATTACCTGTTCGATGCGCGCAACATCTTGCGGGTTATTTAATTCCCAAAAAACACGGCCCTTGCCATCAACTTCGACACATTTAATGGTATCACCATTCTCTAAAAACCGAAGTTGCTCTAATCCTTCTAGACGCTCTAAGGTTCCTTCTGGCCATGAAATATAGTTAGCCAAGGCTTTGGGACGATACGCGTATACACCAACATGATGGTAAACTGGTAACTCTTTGGTAATGGGCCATTTATCAAGATCCATGAATGGTATAACTTCTTTAGAAAAATAGAGTGCATGCATGTTTTTGTTGAATACGGCTGTCGTCCCCCCGACACTTCCTTGATGGCGGTCTTGTGTGAAGTGGCTATAGGTAACTCGATCAAGTCGTAAAACTGGGGTCGCCATGTCCGCAAGTGGGTCATTTTCCATCGCTTCAATTAAATCTTCGACGAACCAATGTGGGGTCAAGGGGGCGTCACCCTGCAAGTTGATGATCAAATCCGCTTTAATTTTGGCCTTTGCCACAGCATCGGCGCAGCGCTCTGTCCCATTGGCACAACCGTTTTCAGTCATTATGACTTGCGCGCCGAATGCGATTGCAACATCTCGAATACGGATATCGTCAGTTGCGACGTAAACTGCTTGCACATTACTAACCCGTTTCGCGGCAAGCCAGCTCAGCTCAATTAGTGTTTTCTTTTGCCCGTTTGGCAACATGATTTCTACTAAGGGCTTACCAGGGTAGCGTTTACTGGCAAAACGTGCAGGAATAATTATAACGGTCCTCATGCTACCCCGGCTCTTAATAGATCGTGGATGTGAAGAATACCAACGGGAAAATTGTGTTCATCACAAACTATTAAGGCATTAATTTTGTTTGTATTCATGATATGCAAAGCCTCCATTGCAAATTGATCTTTTACAACAGTTATTGGATTAGGGCTTGCTATATCTTTGGCCTTTTTCTCCATAAGAACGGCCATGTGGCGACGCAAATCACCATCAGAAATAATACCTGTTAGAACACTATTTTCTATGACTGCAGCTACGCCAAAGCCCTTGGATGTCATTTCTAGCAAAGTTTCTGGCATAGGTAGGTTACCATCTACCAATGGTAACTGGTCACCTACGTGCATCAATTGCTTAACGGTTGTAAGCCGTGCGCCTAATTTACCCCCAGGGTGAAAAATCTCAAAATTTTCAGCCTTAAAATTGCGCTGCTCCATCAATGCCACAGCCAGGGCATCTCCCAATGCAAGGGTTAGAGTAGTTGATGTTGTCGGAGCCATTCCAATTGAACATGCCTCTGGCGACTTAGGAAGCACCAACTTATAGTCAGCAGCCTTCATCAAGGTACTGTCAGGCGCCGACGAGATCCCCGCCATCGGAATAGAGAACCGACGGGTGTGAGCTACGATATCACGCAATTCAGGCGTTTCACCAGAGTTTGAAATCAAAAGACAGAAATCATCCTCAGCAATCATGCCTAAATCACCATGGCTCGCCTCTGCAGCATGGACAAAGTAGGCTGGCGTGCCTGTACTTGCCAATGTGGATGCTATTTTATTGCCGATGTGACCTGACTTCCCAATACCTGAAACAATTATGCGACCGGACGTTTGAAACATTTTGTTTATAACCGCTACAAAATCACTCGGTAAATTTTCTGACATTTTTTGGATTGCTTGCGACTCTATCATAAGGACACGCTTAGCAGTGATTGCAGAATTCCTGCCGGTGTTAGCCATTTTTCTTCCTCAGATTGAAACTAGGTTGGTCTACGTAATAACATTATTTTATAATAAATTATAGTTAATTTACCGACCTTTAAGAATAGTGCTTACTATTTACTACTGAAAAATCTCATTCCAGTGACCCAGTGCCCCATAAGCTCGGCACGTCGGAGAGGTTTCAAGTCGTCGAGCCAGCTTGGCTTTGTTACAGATGAGGCAGTCGCAGCACGAAGCTTAAGCACGTTCCCATTTTTAGTTGTTTGACTGAAGCTAACTCCCCAAAAAGCCTCTAGGCTTTGTGATTGCTCAGACCAGGTCAAACCTAAGGACGGTTTGGCTGGCCCTATATCTTTTTGAAGGGCCGCTGAAATAGAAAACCCTGCACTTGATTGAGAAAGTATTACTGAGGTGTCTAAGGGCCCAAGTGCCTCAAAAGCCAAGCTCTGCATTGCGATTTCATAATAACTATTTTTTGCCAATGTTTTTTTTAGCCACCCGGCATATTGAATTTTTTCAGCCTGGTTTAAAAATGTTACGCCGAAAGAGCCCTCTAACCCTGATGTTGGATCAGCTTCTAGTAGGCCTGACGCAAGGACCTTTTGATCAAGTATCTTCGTATAGCCTAGCGATAACGTTGTCCTCGCGGCTTCCGTCGCGACATCAATATGTTCTAGGCCAACGCTGTACCTAGAACCTTGAGGAATTGAAGTCCTAGACCAATCAAAGTCCAGTGACTTGGGGCTCACTTCTATTGATAGAAAATCTACATCTAAAAATTTTAGGCCCAAGTCATGAGTAGTACTTAGATAATAAAGTGGCCCAGCGTCTTGATATTTTTTTGCTGTTTTCAAGCCTTCGAGAGGGATTTTAAAATGATAGCGTGTCTTACCTTCAATTTGTGGCGCCCACGAAGCTGAGCCACCACTAACATTTCCCGTAGTAGCTTGGTCATAAAGTTTTCCGACCGATTTATTCCCCAAATATTTTTCAGCAGCCGCCAAGCTCAGTAACGGTGGGCTTAGACTTAAGACGACTAGGAGGCTAACTAAGTGTCTAATTGACATTATTAATTGCAAGAATAGACGTCGCAATATTACCCAACACACGCGACACTAAGTCGGTCAGGCCCAATATACTTAGTCTATCCGTTTTGGGCGGGACTATCAGCACTGAGCCCGGTGGAATAATCGTGTCTGCTGTTAGCGGTGTAGCCTCTCCGTTTGGCAGGAGCATATAGGTGCGGCGCTTGTCGGCCGTACGTGAATAACCACCAGCCGCAGCGATGTAGTCGGAAACTTTTTTCTGAGGGCCATAAGTTGCCTTAACTGACTGGCTTACACTACCTATAATAGAGACGTGAGCAGGGCGTTTTGGGATAATCAAGCGGTCGCCATCTTCAAGAAAGATAGGAACGTAACTATCCCTCAACAACACGTTCACCGAAAGACGTCCTGAGGGCTTCTGTTCCTTTAGTTGGTCCGCAAACCCTAAAACGGCAGAAATTTGATCCCCAGCGCCTTCTGTTTCTGAGGTTGAGAGTTGGAGCACAGCCTGCTGAACTTGCTCCGCTAAAATAACATTCCCTGCTTTTTCTTGCACCTTTGCTGAGCGACGCTCGAGGACTGCACCCAGTGGATAGGCTGCATCTGAAAGGCCTTCTGCGCGCGCCAAAACGTCATGTAAGGTTTCCGAGCGTGAAAAAATGTACTCTCCGGGCCTGTTCATTTCTCCAGAAAGTACAATTGACCCAGAAAACGCATCGTTGACAAAAGTCTGGATATCGACAGAAAACTGTCCCGACAAAATAACCTTATCGAAATTGTCTTCTGAAATACTAAATCGGCGTGGTTCTGAAGTTACCAACCTACCGCCTTGCACCTGATAATCTTGTACTATGATATTTCTGGTGTCAGCGTTTGGCGTCACGCCACCAGCAGTCGCAATGATTTCAGCCAGTGTTACTGTTTCAGCCATTGGATAGCTGCCGGGGTGCTTAACACCACCGCCAACAAAGCGTGACGCAAATTCTAAGGTTTCGATGCTTATAAGTGGTGGTAACTTTTCTTTTAGTTCTGAATCTATATCTCGCTCTGGAGCCATAACTTGGGTATTTTTAAAATCTAAAGGCGACAGATTTTGTTGTTCTTCTATTTTCAGTTGGTTTGCAGCGGCGGTATCCTTATTTCCGAACTCGACACGCATTTCTACTGAGTTCATATTTTTTAGGAGTGACTGTAAAAAGGGTGTGGATAACAAATCGATCCGAGCGCCATTTTTGGTATCAAACTTCTCATTAAGCAATTGTGTTAAAGTAAAAACTTCTTTGTCCCAATTCCCGAGCTCGTCATTATATTTACTTACTGCTAAAAATATTGGGTAAATAGTCGTATCCATTCTTACAAAATCTAAAAAACTAGTTTTACCTAAGTCATTAAATTCACCAAATGCTGCAACCATTTGTCCATCAATGAAGAGCGTATTTGCTCGAGACTTGATGTCGAGGGCTATAGTGTCATCGCGCCCAGTTCCAATCTCTTTTATTATTGTTCGTAAACCATTTTTAGTGAAGATATTAACTTTCACTCCGCCTTGTAGAATTGTGAGTGCTCCTCTTAGTATTGTAGTTGCGCGAGGCTTCTTGTTTGCGTCGCTAAATGATAACAGAATTAGGTCTTTTGATAAAGAAACTGGTAATCCACCGAGTATTTTTAACATTTTGGTCAACGTTTGTGGCTGTTCACTTGGTAAAAACGCAAATGCTTTTCCATCTAAAAATACTTCTGCGACATTGGCGTCGCTCAAAGC
>JAVLEV010000057.1:0-11989 GCA_031920365.1 Planktomarina sp.
CTGGACTGGCCACTGGACGCTCGTATTTTTCACAGAGAGCCGCCGCCCGGGCAATAAGAGCAGCGTTCGATGGCGCCAGAGTATTACGATCCAAACGGACATTATCTTCCAAGCCGGCGCGAGTGTGCCCGCCTGCCGCAATGGCCCATTCATTGACAACAATCTGGTTGGCACCAATCCCCGCGGCACACCAGGAAGCGTTTGGCACCCTTAGCTGCATTTGGGCCACATAAAAATCAAAAACAGCACGATCGGCAGGCATAGCGTTTTTAACACCCATGACAAACTGAACATAGAGTTTCCCAAAAAGCTGCCCATCCTCATGCAGTCGGATCGCTTGCAAAATATGAGACAGGTCAAAGGCCTCTATCTCGGGCACCACCTCATGGGCTTGCATCTGACTAGCCAACCACTGAACTAAGCTCGGCGGATTTTCATAAACACGGGTTGGAAAATTGTTTGAGCCCACTGATAGGGAGGCCATATCAGGGCAAAGAGACAGCATTCCACCACGCTCATGCCCGGAACCTGAACGCCCACCAGTTGAAAATTGGATAATTACTTCAGGGCAGTGGCGCCTCAGCTCTTCTTGCAACCGAGCAAATTTTTCAGGGTCACTGCTTGTGGTTTGATCATCATTTCGGACATGTGCATGAATTATTGCGGCCCCAGCCTCTACGGCAGCATGGCTGCTCTCCACTTGTTCCACAATACTAATCGGAACCGCCGGGTTAGAAGCCTTCGTAGGTACCGAACCAGTGATTGCACAGCATAATATACAGGGGTTTTTATGGTTTTCAGACATTTAGAAATACCGTTTCATTTTCACCTTATATGTGGATACCAAAATTATAGCTTTCACCTTCGCAAATGGCAATCAATCTGGACTACTGATAGGATTGTTAATTAAGGTAAGTACAGGATCATTAGCATTGGCTTGGCCATCAAAAAAAATCCGCGTGTGCAGGCCACTCTTTGTTCCTAGCAAACCCACTTTAAATAAGATGATGCTCTACCTGCTAAACTTTTACGCATGTACCCATCAGTGAGATTATTAAGCCACCTTTTTTAAAATCACCCAAAACGATGTAGTTAACGTTTAGCCCTATGATACAGTTTGCATCTAGCCTTATCGCTTTAGACTTAATTTCAAGCATTGCCATTTCCAAAGACTCTTGCAGAAAATCAGTATTTTTTTCAGGCTTACGGCGTAAAGTATTCCATATTTTCTTAAGGAGTGGAGTTCTCTTAAACTCGTAGTGAAAATCAGTTGATATTACTCCACAACGCTTCTTAATATTCAAATTTAAACTTGTCTCAGTCGTCACCATCATATCTTGAAATTTATTAAACACCGTTTCAGTAGACTTTTGCGTAGATGAAAAAGCTGGCTCTTGAGACGTCATAACCCTAGTTTGCACCCTGTCTTTCACATGGCATGTAATACATAGACCGTTATAACTTTGGGCTGCCTGGCTTTCAGCATAACCCATTTTAACTGAGCAGTCGCGACATTTAGCCAAAATCTTAACCTCCAGAAAACGTTACCATACAAATAACTCTAATTAATTAGGGCTGAATAACGCATACTGGAGGATATATCTACTTTATAAGATTATATTTTATCGAGTTAACTTTTCAATCATATCAGAGTTAGCCTGCATGGCCTTAGCAGCTCCACTAAACTGCTGCTGCGCTTTGATCATATTTGTCATTTCCATCGTAATATCCACGTTGGACCCCTCAATGTAACCTGACTCTAAATTTCCGAAGCCAGCAGAATTTGGGCTCCCTAAAAACATTTTACCAGCGGTGTCTGTAGGTGAATATGAGCCGCCACCAAGTTGCTTCAACCCATTTGGGTTGGAGAATATCGACAGTGGAATAGTTGCAACAGGGACGAGGTCTCCCTCCCCAAACGCAGCCAAGACATCTCCATTATTCCCAACCTTGAGATCCGCCAGAGGTTCTTCAGATGCATTTATTGCGATTTGAACTCTCTGCAAAGCAGTGACGTCGTCGCCAACTCCAACAAACTCACCATCGACAGCAGACATACCAAGTACAAATGCGCCATCTTGAGCTTTCAAAAATCCATCAGCATCAAGGGAGAACGCACCATTTCTAGTTACAGAAAAGCCAATCTGATCTTCTCTTTGCGTCATGAAATACCCATTACCAACCACGGCCGTATCTAAAACACCACCCATTTCAATAAGTGCGCCCTGGCCATCACTACGCCGCGCATCGTCAGCGCTGGCACCTTTGCCAGTCACAGCACTAGATACACCCTCAGCGGTTGTTCCATTAAAGAACTCCGAGAAGGACAGAGAGCTCTTCTTAAACCCTGTAGAGTTTGCATTTGAAATATTATTAGAAATTACAGAAAGCTCTTGGAGAGCGGTATCCATACCCGATTTAACTACTGAAAACATAACTTACCCCTATAATATTTACATTAATTAGTGCAAAATTTATGCCATTATAGAAACTTCGGTAACTATTTAGATAATTCTGATTAAACTAGGTTTTGGTGGGCAACTACCCGAGATAATCAAATAGATTCCTTTGTGTAAGTTTTGAAAATGTTGCCTGAGCCGCTTCTTTATTGGTTAATAATTGCTGCAAATTAGTAAGTAACTCAGCCATATCGGCGTCTTCAATTTTTGAAATGTCTTCATTTAAAGTTACTAAAGTATTCTGCGTACTCTCAAAAACATTTTTGGCAGTACTGGCAGCTACACCCAAGTCTGTACGTAACAAATTAAAATGTTCAAATACTTCGTGCATTTGATTCTGGATTCTATCGTTAGTGAGTGAGTGCGGTAAGATTATTTCGTCAGTGATATTTGAGCCTACTGTCATTTGGACACTAATTGACGGGTCTAGATCACTCGACAAATCTGTAACATAGTTTTCAATCTTGAGATCTACGCCTGTCCCAGACAATCTAATTTTATTATCAGAGGAGACCGCCGCAGAAACACCAGTTGATGCAGTGAAACTATTTATTTCAGCAGCAACTGAGCTAAAATCGTTAGCGTAAACATCAGAATCTATTTTATAAGTTACCCCATCAGCCACTATATCAAATTTAAAATTAGCTGCCGGACCAGATCTTGGGAAAACTATGTCTGAGGGTGTACCATTTCCAAGCAAGTTTGAAGATTGCGCAGGCGCACTCTCATAATTCAAACTTTGTGAAAATGAATCAATAGCATCAAAAACCGAGAATTTAGCATTCGGTTGACCCGCCGATAGAAATACCTCATCACCTGAAAAATTTTGCCGTAATCCACTGTCACGCGATATTTGTAATGATTTCGACCCAGTAGCTCCAGAATACGAAATTCCACCTAAATTATCAACTTTAAATGGCGGTGGTTCGCCAGAAGGTCCAGAGAAATACGCATTTCCAAATGCGTCACTACCATGTGCAACGCTTATAATTTCCTTTTTAATACCAGCAATTTCCAATTTAAATAATTTACGTTCATTCGTACTTAGAAACGCGTTTGAGGATTCAATACTTAACTCCTGGAGCCTAATTGACGCGTTCTGTAATTGATCAAAACTAAGGTCTATTCTTTCAAGATCTGATGTGATGCGTTCAGCGTTATTTTTGAATTGAGTGACCTCTAATTTATGTTCTTCCGAAGCATTTAAATTAGTTATTTCTTGTGAACTCTGTTTCAGCGATAACGTTTTTTTGCCAGAAGTTACTTGTACTTGAATATCACTTACATCTTTATTCTGACGCGAAAAAAGATCTATATTTTTTTGGTAAAAACCAGAGGTAGTAATAGTCATGTTTCCCAACTCCCGTTACATTGATCTCAGTAAAGTGTCTAACAATTCACGAGCAGTGGTAAGGACGCGAGCCAAAGCCTGGTAGGCTTGCTGCTGCTCCATCAAACGTGCTGCCTCTGTATCTAAGTCTACACCAGAAAATTCGTTTTTACTATCTAAAGCTACTTCGTAAGCTGCTTCAGAAGTTTCCAATGTTTGTTGGGTCGCTTGAATCTCAGCACCTGTATTTGACACTATTTTCCCAAATACATGTGAATATCCGCCAATCCCACTCTCTTTATTTAATAATGACGTATCTAGCATGTTCTTTAAGTTATTTGCATCATCAGTATTACTGTCAGACACTAAAACCCTAAATGTGTCACCACCACTAACAGCACCCTTGAAGTCAACGGAAAGCCCTTGGAATGTAGTGCTGTTATCTTCAGTGATGGATCTGGATCCGACTATATGCCCGGTAGAGAAATCGAAGATATCCACAGTAGTTGGATCTTTTTTGTTTACCACAAGTGAGTACTCTCGTGCAGTCTCAGCTGTCGCTTTAACTGCCTCTCCGAGGGCAATCGGATTGCGTCCACTCGCAATAAAAATTAAGTCTTCTCCGTTTAAGCCATCGATTGACAAGACTTCACTGGCCAACGATCTTACTTCAACATTCGACTTAACACGCTGATCCCCAACATTTGAAATTCTTAAGCCATCGCCTGCTATCAATAACTGCGCAGCCATCGATTTAATACCATAAGTTGACGAACTGGCATTTGCCTTCATTCGGATATCTTCATCGGTCACACTTGCGGCAATTGAGATTTTTAATCGGACCTTAGTGCCACCTGAGTTTGCCTCCGTCGCAAAGGTTATGCCGGCCGGCAAGGATGGAGAGGTAAAAGCATTTGTGGTGGTATTAAAACTAATTACGTGTGCAGTGCCACCAATCATGACACTCCCTATATTAGCGTTGGTAAGGGCTAATTGATCGAATTCCTTTGATCTCAACTCAGTCCCAGAACTATTTGAAATATGGAAATTTGCTTTCTCAGCGCTTGTGTTAGTCGAAGACAGTGACAGGCTATGTCCACTCACAACGCCATCTCTTGCAGCCACTTCTATACGAAAGCCGCTAGAAGTAGCTTCGAAGTTCACCACTAGGCGGTTATCTTCGGGACCACTCACCGAGAACTTTGACCGCGCCACAAGCTCCTTCAATCCATCCGCTGTTGAATATACTTTACTTCCAATAACTACATCAGAAGCCCGGACCTCAAAACTATCAGCAATATTCAGGGTGGCTTCATACTTTTGATTGCCTAATGTAAAATCAATTTTTGAGCCGTCACTAGGGAAGCCGTTAGCCAGATTAATATTGTCACCATAAAATACCGTTGACGTTGAACTACTTCGCAAGTCTGCAGCAAGGGCCTGTGCTATAACAGTAGTTGAAAAGTCTCCTGAGCTCTCTGGCAGAAAATTACTCTCAAGGTCTCCAGATATTGGGTCAGATAATGTTAGGCTGTATTTTGACGTAGACGCAACGACATCAATATTATTTGCGTCAGAGTGGCCACCATCTAATTTATAGTCCGCGTAGAAACTTATATCCGAATAATTATTTTTTAGATCAAAATTCTTATTTGAAAAACCCATTTCAAAAGCTGAATTCGTACTGCTTGTACCGTCCACAGTAAAATCAGATGTACTTTTTATTTGGACGTGGCCACCAGAAACCAAGTGCTCTCCATCCGAAAGGGTCTTAGACGCGCCAAGCAATCTATCTCCAAATTGATTTAACTGATTAACCGAAATTCCAACGCCACTAGTTAAATTTATGTTTTTTAATGAAATATCACCAGCACTTGTGTGCTCTAAAATCACACCAGAATCTCCAGTTAGGTGTGCTGTTATTCCAGTGGAGGTGGAAAAGGAGTTAATTTGATCAACCAGGCCAATATGTGAAGAGTTTAGAATAGTTACGCTAATTTGCTTGGTGTCTAGGTTATTTCCAAGCAGCTCGAATTCAACAAGCCCATCCGCAATTCCAGACAGTTCTAGCACATTTGATGCTGTGGCACTCATCCCCAAAGAACTTAAGCCTGTCGATAATTGCTTAGCAATCTGACCTGCCATCATTCCGCTTTCAAACGTCACGCTAGCACTTTGCCCATTGGCAGCAACAACAGCAACCGGAGCTGTGAGCTGGGTTCGGCTTGTTGGAAAGGCACCAGCTGCGTAAACAAAAACGTTATTGTTGGTGCCATCATCTAAACCAGCGCCAGATAGCGAAACAACATCTAAACCTTCCGTAGTTTTTCGAGTAACAGAAGCACCGGCAAAGCCCTCATTAGATAGCGTAGGTAAATAGTCTGCCCTGTATACAGCTTCACTCGAAAAGCCATTTTCCGTTGTCATCAATTTGGCAGCTTCATCCTGGCTCAAAATTTTGCCTGAAACCTGTATTCCCTCTCGCGTGAATACACTCATATCAGACGCCTTAGTATCCTGGGGCACAAGCATCCCAGCTGCGCCGCCCAGGGAGCCTGAGGCCAATCTAGAAAAATCGGTATTTGATGGCTGCGATGCCGAAGCAATCACAAAACTTGAACCAGACGCAACAGCACGAAGTCCAAGGTCTTTGAATGACTTGCCGCTAGTGTTCGAAATTATCCCACCACGGTTTAGAACTTCGGCTAGGTCGTTATTACTTTTTAAACCTGCAAGCACACCGGTGCCACCCAGATTATCACGGTCCACACTGAATACGAATTGTTCATTCGCACTGGTAGCTATATTTACCAAATTGACAGTCAAATTATCAGTCGTAGCTAAATCACTAAAATTTATAGAAATACGCAAATTTGATTGTGAATCCAAAACTGAAACGTCTTTGAGAGTATCCACATTTTCAACTACTCCAAGGGTACCCGAGGAGTTAAAACGCACCGGGTTTGCTGCATTTCGGCTCTCCGAAAATACGCCTTGCAAGTCTGAGGTACCCAATCCCAAATTCTCTTGGAAATAACCAATTTCTAATTCCGCGGTACTAGCATTTTTAATATCGGCCTGGACGGTGTGAAGACCAGCCGCAGCAAATTTATTAATATCAGTAATTAACACCCTCATATTAGCAGCGGTTGTGTCAGATATTCCTATAGAGAACTTATCGCCGTCCCTTGGTTCCCCTTGGGTAATCACAGTCATGCCACTTAGATCTAAATTCGATTTAAAATCTTTGACTATTTTACCGTTGCTACTCGTCACACCCCAAGCGTCACGCTCACTACTGAAAACCAATTCTAATTCTGCACCCGAAAAACCCTCAGGATAACCCTCGATCCTTATAGAGCTTGATCCACGGCTATCTAAAGACTTTGTGACCGCCACTGCTTCAAGGCTAAAAAGATTAGTGCCCCTCTCACCATTTAGGTCGAGGCCCATTTTATGGATCGAATTAATTTCCTGTACAAATTTTGTTGCTAAGGCATCAACCTCAGCCACAGTTGACCCAATCAAAGTGTCAGCAGAAACGAGCCCAGCTAATTGTCCAGAAGAGAAGTGTATACTTGAGACGCCACCTGCCTGATCCCGCAGGAACGCCTTTACGCCATGCTCGTTGGAGTCAAAAGAAATAGTATTGAACGAATTGCCTTGTAAAAGCGGCCCAGCCTTGCCGGACTGGCCAAGAGATACCGATATACCATTATTGTTATGGTACTCCACTGATACTTCTGTGAATTCACTCAATTCTGATAAAAATTTATCCCTCTGATCCAAAAGAACATTTGGGCCACCACTTTTATTCGAGTTGCCCACAATTTGATTTTGAACCGCAGAAAGCGCCTTGAGTGTGCTATTAAATTCACCAGCAGCTAATTCTAGCGTGTCATGGGTTACTGTTCGCAAGTCATTAAGACCAGAATGGAGGCTCGCCATCTCACTTGCTACACCTTTAGATCCCGACAAAGCCAAAGTTCTTGCATTCAAATCTGACGGATCCTGCGCTAGATTACTTAAATTATCAAAGAACTCTCCGATACGAGTTCCAACTGTAGCACTCTGTGGAATTAAAATAGTTTCAAGCCTATTCAGGACCTCAGATTTTGATTTTGCAAACGAAAACGAGGACGCCGAGTTCTGTAATTGTATATCTAAAAATTGATCAAATGCCCTAGTTATGCCACCCATACGAACGCCCAAGCCATTGGTGTTAGACAGAGACAGAACATCAGCGTTCGCGACACTTATTTCCTCGATGGAGGACTCTCGGCGGGAATACCCTTCCGTACCTACGTTAGCAATATTTTGACCGGTCGCAGCTAGGGCGCCCTTATAGGCGTTTATCCCAGCTTTGCCGATATCAAATAAGTCGCCCATGAAAATACCTTACTTTACCAAGTCGGTTCTTAACTGCCGCACGATCACTTCAGTGAGACCTAGGTTCATAGATGAACCTCCAGCTTTAGATAATTCACTGTCAAACATCTCCTGGAAATTTTCACTCGCGGACGACCCCAGAAGGTCGTCACTAAGTTGGGCTGCTCTCGCCTGGTCTAGAAACATCTTGAGGAAAATTGATTCAAATTGGCTGGCAGCCCCCTCCAAATCTTTAAGGTTTTTATTTTCAGAACTGCTAAGGTCGCTAATACTCTTTTGCGGCATTAATGAATTTAAGTTCATGTCTGGCTGGCTGAAGATATTAGTCATCTATCATGTATCCTTAAATTACAATTAGTTCAGCGTTGAGGGCGCCTGCCTCCCTCAATGCTTCGAGAATGGCTACCAAATCAGATGAGGTTGCGCCCACAGAGTTAATTGAATCTACAAGGTCACTAAGAGAAACTCCGGCTCCAAAAAGAAATGCCTGAGCAGTATCTTCTTCGACTGTTATTTCAGTGTCTGGTGTTACGACCGGCGCTACTGCATTTGCATTTGCCCCAGCACCTACGGCTGTAGCATCCCCCCCATCGACGTTTAAGTTTTCTTTAACTTGTACCGACAGTGAACCGTGTGAAACTGCTGCTTGGCTAACCCTGACATTGCCACTGATAATGATCGTCCCCGTCCTCGAATTGATAACAATTCTTGCTGGTGGAGCGGCTTTTTTAACTTCTAAATTTTCCAACATAGAAACAAATCCAACCTTCTGGCTAGGATCTGCCGGCGCTCTTACCCGGATGCTATTTTTATCTAGGGGTGTAGCCATGCCCTCACCAAAGGTCTCATTTATGGCTTCCGAGATATTGAAGGCGGTAGAAAAATCACCCTGATGCAAATTTAATATTACATAGTCGGTATCCAGGAATGCCGTCTGGACAAGTTTTTCGACACTTGCGCCACGCGGGATCCTACCAACAGTTGGAATATTTACGGTTATAGAGGAATTATCTGCACCCTCTACGCCCAGGCCACCGACAACGACGTTGCCTTGAGCAATCGCATAGGTTTCACCGTCAGCTCCCAGCAAGGGGGACATCAGAAGTGTCCCACCCTTCAGAGATTCAGATCCGCCAATCGTAGAAACCGTGACGTCTATAGTCTGCCCCGGCTTTGAAAAGGGTGGCAGCTCAGCTGTAATCATTACGGCTGCGGCATTATCTCCATTGAAGCCGGAAATGTCACTTGTGATCCCAAATCGTGCTACCAAAGATTGCATAGACTGTAGTGTGATGCCAGTATTACCGTCACCAGATCCCGCAAGGCCGACTACAATGCCGTAGCCCACAAGTTGGTTTGACCTAATCCCAGCAAGTGAGGTTATATCTTTAATTCTTTCAGCATAGGCTGCAGAAACTAAAAATGGGAAAAGCCCACACAAAAACAGAAATTTACGGATTATTTTCATTATCACACTTCTTATAGAGGGTTTACTGTATCAAGAATTTTGCTGTACCAGCCTTTTTTGCTTGATGCCGCAATATCACCAGCGCCTATGTACTGGATGTTTGCATTTGCAATTCGATCTGACGACACAACATTTTTTCCATCAATGTCTTGCGGCCTCACGATGCCGTGCACTCGAATGTACTCATCACCATTATTCAGTGTCAGCTTCTTTTGCCCCAAGATTTCCAGGTTTCCATTCTGAAAGACGCGCACAACGTGAACTGAAACTTGTCCAGTAAGAGAATTAGACTGTGCAGTTGTTCCACTACCCGCAAAACTATTTGCGCTACTGGCAGCTAACTTGGCAGACAAGTCTGCTGCAGTAGTGTTGTCAGAAAGTAGGAGGTCCAGGGCACCTGGCAAAGTCACAGAGGTTTCAAGTGTCCGCGATGTGGCCGCATTCTGTGATTTAGTTGCCTGGAAGCTTTCAGAGAACGCTACCGTTATAATATCTCCAACCATTTGAGCTTTGGTTTCCATTGAAAACAAATTCCCTTGGTTGGCATTGAAAATTGTTCCCGAGCTATTGTTAACTTCAACCAGGGGCATATCCTGAGGATATAACGGCTCAAAGTTAGTGCTGCGGCTGTCTTCATTAAATTGAGAGCAGCTGGCGAGCATAATTAAGAATGGGAAAATAACTTTATTCATGACTTCACCTAAAGGTTTCTTGAGATATAGCTCATCATTTCGTCCACCGCAGTGATCGATTTAGAGCTAACTTCATAGGCACGCTGAGTTTCAATCATGTCCACCAGTTGCTGAACTACGTTAACATTTGACCCCTCAACAAACCCCTGAAGAACAGACCCAAAGCCACCAGCCAAAGGCACACCCTGCTGAGGCTGTCCACTTTCAGTCGACTCTACTAAGAAGTTCTGGCCTACCGGGATCAAGCCCCGGGGGTTTCCAAAATTAACCAGTGACACCTGGCCAACTTCTTGTGCAAAGTCATTCCCGGGTACGGTCACACTTACGGCGCCATTACCGGCAATGTTAATATTTGTTGCATCATCTGGAATTTGGATTTGTGGCTGAACCACGTACCCGCTGGCAGTCGTCATCAACCCATCTGCATTTCGAGAGAAAGCACCAGCGCGCGTGTAGCCCACCCTGCCGTCAGGTAATAAAGCCTGAAAGAAACCGGACCCATCGATTGCGAGATCGAGCGAGTTATCCGTACTTACCAAGCCACCCTGAGTGAAAAGTTTTTGGGTGCTTACAACTTTTACGCCAGTACCCACAGCAAGTGGGGAAGTTAAAGCTGTGTCGTCAGCCGTCTGTGCGCCAGCTTCTTTAACCACTTGATACATTAAAGTTTCAAAATTTGCGCGGTCACGCTTAAAGCCAGTGGTATTTACGTTTGCAAGATTATTCGCGATGATTTGCATCTTAAATTGCTGTGCATTCAGTCCAGTCTTTGCGACGTGCATTGCAGAAGTTGACATTTTTTAAACCTTTGTAATCAATTATACAAAAGGTGTTGCAAAGACCGTGCCAAAGTCTGTTAGTTTGGTAAACTCATTAACCTAGTGCCTGCCTTATCAATATCTTCCGCTTTCTTGATAAGTTTTATGGCCATTTCAAATTGCCGCTGCATATCCATATTCAATACCATTTCCTCAATGGCATTTACATTAGAACCTTCAAGCATGCCCTGAGCAAACTTACCAGTTTGGTCCGGGTCCGGTACTGTTCCATCTAGGTTACGTATCTTACCGTCCAGACTTTTCGTTAGTATGGCTGCGTCACCAGTCGTCGTAGCCAGGAAAGCAATACTGGTAAAATCGCCTGGAGCAGAGCCTGGCTCTTGCACCAATATCTCACCATTTTCACTAATTCTAAGTTCGGAGAAAGCCGGGAGTACTATCGGCGCTAAACCATCTGATAAGACAACATCACCAGCACCGTTTATCAATTGGTTTAAATTATCAATAGAAAAATCACCCCGCTTTGAGAGAGCCATGTCACCCCCTACTGGCTGTATGAACAGAAACGCCTCATTTAAAAGTGCAACGTCCGTCTCTACCCCAGTACTTTGGATTTGCCCACTTTCGTTTGAAAAAATACGTTCTCCAGTTTCTAGTGGAAAAACTCTTGCAGTGGCTTGATTTAGGGCAGACAAAAAGCCTGCGTTGCCCTCATTTGGCAAATCCCTCCTAAACCCAGGAACATTAACGTTGGCTAAATTATTGGCTAAGTCAAACTTTAAGTCCTGCAGCCCTTTAAGAGAACTCAGTGCGGTTTGAACCATTCTATCCATAGTTAAAAGTTCCTAGTTTAGTTTAGCGTTTAAAGTCTA
>JAVLEV010000058.1:0-9368 GCA_031920365.1 Planktomarina sp.
TCGGGCTTTGGATATAGTGGTGATATGGCTGTTGCCTCGACCGTGGCTCATGACAGTCATCACATGATTGTTGTTGGGACCTGCCATGAGAATATGG
Source organism: Planktomarina sp. (assembly GCA_031920365.1). Classification (GTDB taxonomy): domain Bacteria; phylum Pseudomonadota; class Alphaproteobacteria; order Rhodobacterales; family Rhodobacteraceae; genus Planktomarina. The sequence goes on from JAVLEV010000058.1 coordinate 98, forward strand.
CACTCGCTGCAAACCGATTGGCGCAAGTTGGTGGTGGGGTGACCGTTTGGAAAGATGGTGTAGAGTTAGCGTTGGTTGAGCTTCCGATTGCGGGATTAATGTCGGATGAGCCGGCGGCGGTCGTGGCGGAAAAGGCAGACTTGATGGTACGAGCCATGGCTGACTGTGGATGCGTGTTGAATAATGCTTTCATGCAGCATTCTCTGCTGGCCCTTGTTGTGATCCCAGAGCTGCGGATCAGTGATCTTGGGCTGGTGGATGTGACGAAGTTTGAAATCACCTCTGTATTGAAGGATGCTTAAAGCCTATGAAAAAAAAAGATAATATCTTTATGCTGCCGACTAGCGCCGATCTACTAAGCTTTGAAAATGCGAAGGATGCGGTGTCCTGTTTGATCGATTTATACCAAAATTCTACCAACTTTTTGTGTACAAGGTTTGTATCAGTTTTGGAGTCTGGGGATAGCACGACCCGTTATCGGTCATTTTACCCGGAGGTTAGGATTACAACAACAAGTTATGCTTCGGTCGACAGCCGTTTGTCTTTTGGTCATGTGTCGGGCCCTGGGACTTATACCACGACTATTACTCGCCCGGTTCTGTTTCGATATTATCTTGAGCAGCAGCTAAGTTTGTTAATGGAAAATCATAATGTTACCGTGCAGGTTGGCTACTCAAATACTCCTATGCCGGTTCATTTTGCCGTTGCCAACGACAATAGCCTGATTGTTCCGCCAGAAGCCGCGGGCTTTACCCTGCGTGACGTTTTTGATGTCCCAGATCTGTCCACTACTAATGATGATATAGTAAATGGCGATTCTGATCAAAAATCTGATGGCTGCCAGCCACTCGCCCTCTTTACGGCGCAGCGCGTGGATTATTCGCTCGCGCGATTGACCCACTATACAGCCACGGATCCGGAACACTTTCAAAACCACGTATTGTTTACTAACTATCAATTTTACGTAGAAGAATTTGAGACTTTTGCGCGTCAACAATTGGATGATCCATCAAGTGGGTATTCGGCATTTGTCGGCCCTGGTAGCCATAAAATAACCCGTGGTGACGGTGAGTTGGATAGATCCGATAAAACACCGCAAATGCCGACCTACCATCTGAAAAGAGCCAATGGCAGTGGGATCACATTGGTTAATATTGGCGTGGGTCCATCTAACGCAAAAACAGCTACGGATCACATTGCTGTATTGCGACCACACGCTTGGTTAATGGTTGGCCACTGCGCAGGCCTACGCAATTCGCAGCATTTGGGCGACTTTGTTTTGGCTCATGCTTATCTGCGTGAAGATCATGTGTTGGATGATGACCTTCCCGTGTCGGTCCCCATTCCTGCATTGGCTGAAATTCAAACTAGTTTGGAACAGGCTGTTGCTGAGGTGACTGAGCTGAGTGGTTATGACCTCAAGCAAATTATGCGAACAGGGACGGTTGCGACAATTGACAACCGAAATTGGGAACTGCGGGACCAATCGGGCCCAGTGCACCGATTGAGTCAATCGCGTGCGATTGCTTTGGATATGGAAAGCGCCACAATTGCTGCCAACGGCTATCGCTTTCGTGTCCCTTACGGGACCTTACTATGCGTGAGCGATAAGCCTTTGCATGGTGAGCTTAAATTACCAGGCATGGCGACAGACTTCTATAAAACGCAAGTGGCGCGTCACCTTAGAATTGGGATACGTGCGATGGAAATATTAAGGAAAATGCCGCTTGAACGGATCCATTCACGTAAGTTGCGGAGCTTTGAGGAGACTGCTTTTTTATAATTTTGAAAATTAATTAATTTTTTTTCAGTTTAAACCATACAATTTGTTGTGTCTTTGTAAAATATGCAGTTAAGTAGCTCAAATTAATGCCTAAGATATTGGGCTTGTTAGGAGATTAAAATGTCGAAACCTATGACGAAAACACAGTTAGTTTCTGCCTTGGCAGAAATAATGGACACTGATAAAAAATCAGCAGCAGCATCTTTAGATGCAATCTGTGGTTTGATCACAAGTGAAGTTTCCGGCGGTGGCGCTGTAACTTTGCCTGGAGTAGGCAAAATCTATTGCCGCGAACGCCCAGAGCGCATGGTGCGTAACCCTGCCACTGGCGAAAGCTTCAAAAAAGATGCTGACAAAGTGGTTAAAATGACAATTGCAAAAGCTTTAAAAGATAGTGTAAACAGTTAATTCTACTACAAATAATAAAATTAAGATCCGTTCCGACACTGTCGTACCGGATTTTTTTTGTTTAATTTACAGACTATTAGATCTATTTGTCTCTAAATATTTACAAGGTAAGCTAGACACGCCTTGCGCCGGCCATTTATATTGATCAATTCTAACCGAAATAGAATTCTGTGGAAGATAACACTATGGATATGCGCGCTATTTTGGCTGGATTAGCATTCGCACTTATTTGGTCCTCTGCTTTTACTTCGGCCCGGATCATTGTTGCTGACGCCCCGCCGATCCTTTCTTTGTCCATTCGTTTCCTGATTTCAGGGCTCATTGGCATCGTAATCGCGCGCATGCTTGGGCAAACTTGGCGCCTCACGCCCGGACAATGGAAAGCAACTATTGTATTCGGTATTTGTCAAAACGCACTTTATTTAGGTCTCAATTTCGTAGCCATGCAATCGATTGAGGCATCTTTGGCATCCATAATTGCATCCGTTATGCCACTGGCCGTAGGATTCGTGGGCTGGGTGATATTCGGTGAACGCCTGGCTTGGGTTGGAATTATTGGCCTTTTTACTGGGGCAGTAGGTGTTACCCTAATTATGGGCTCTCGGATACAGGATGGAGCGGACCTTTTTGGGATCTTACTTTGCTTAGTTGGGGTGGCTTCGCTCACGGTAGCCACATTGATGGTTCGGGGCGCGTCCTCAGGTGGAAATCTATTGATGATTATTGGTCTGCAAATGCTAGTAGGTGCAGCGTTACTGGCGATTCCGGGGCTTTTTTGGGAGCACAAAGTTGTTGTTTGGTCGCCTAAACTAATCATAGCATTTTCCTATACGGTCCTGATGCCTGGTCTTGTAGCAACCTTTATTTGGTTTTGGTTAGTGAGCCGCATAGGCGCTGTTAAGGCCGCAACATTTCACTTTTTAAATCCATTCTTTGGTGTCGCTATTGCAGCAATTTTTCTTGGAGAAAATTTGGGTGTTTGGGATATTGTTGGTGTAGCGGTGATTATGGTTGGAATTTTAGCAGTACAAATGTCTCGCCAAACTTTACGTTGACGTCGCCACTCTTTAAAGGTCATCTACTTTATCTACATCATTTAACATCGTAACAAGGTCGATGCTGAGGCCTGGGATGCTATCTATAGTGTCTTGCAGGGCACTGGAGCTGGACCAACTTACATCATTGAACAAGTGGGGTGGGGTGGGCCTAGTGCGCTTTAGGCCAATCAACCAATAGCCGCCATCTGGCGCTGGACCAAAGGTTGCGTCATGATCGCCCAAGCTACGGAAAGCCTGCCATATTTCATGGGGCGTTATGGCAGGGATATCGGAGCCAATAATGCAAGCTGGCCCTGGGGGTAAGGATTTAAAGACAGCCTTCATTCGATCGCCCAGGTTCCCTTGGCTTTGGGGTATGCGCGCAAGGGCCGATGGCCAAACTCGACTGCGCATGCCTTCGTATCCAGGCGAGACTGCAAGAATCAGATCCCATCTGGGATCGTATAATCGGCGAAGAATTTTCTGAGTTTGATGGCGAAACCACCATGCTGCAGTAGTCATCCCAATGCTGGACCCTAGCCTCGTTTTCACGCGGCCCGGACGTGGCTCTTTAACCATGATTACCAAGCGCCTACGGTAACTAGGAGAAATAATCACTTAAAATCCGAGTGTAAATTGATTTTAATTTGTGGATTTGAGCAATTTCCACATGCTCGTCAACTTGATGCATAGTTTTGCCAACTAGACCAAACTCAACCACTGGGCAATGGTGCTGTACGAAGCGAGCGTCTGATGTGCCACCACTTGTAGACATAACTGGAGTACGGTTAGTTTCCACTTGAACTGCGTGGGCGACTAGCTCTGATAAAGGACCAGGTGGCGTGATAAAGCTTTCGCCTGAGACGCTAACCAGTAGGTCGCATGTCACACCAAATTCGGCACTAATCTCATCCGCTTGATCTTGCAGCCAAGTGGTTAGGCTGGCGCCAGAGTGCGCATCGTTAAAACGTAAATTGACAGTCGCGCGAGTTTGGGCTGGGATTACATTAGTGGCTAAGTTGCCAGTGTCGATGGTAACCACTGCTAGGCTAGAGGCCTCGAAATGTTCTGTACCATAATCTAATTCAGCGTTATTCAGTTGGGCCATCAGACGCACCATGGCGGGCAAGGGGTTTTTTGCACGATGCGGGTAGGCTGAATGGCCCTGCTTACCATTGATTGTGAAAAAGGCATTCATTGATCCGCGACGCCCAATTTTCATCATTTGGCCCATTTCGTTGGGGCAGGTTGGTTCGCCTACTAAGCAGACATCCATTGTCTCACCCTTGGTCTGCATCCAGTCTAGCAGGGCCACGGTACCATCTTTAGCGGGCCCTTCTTCGTCGCCAGTTATAGCTAACACGATAGACCCGTCTGGGGGTGTTTCAGACACAAAGTCCATTGCGGCGGCGGCAAAAGCGGCAACACCAGATTTCATGTCTGTCGAACCGCGGCCATACATAAAGCCATCGTGGATCTCGGCTCCGAAGGGATCTACGGTCCAAGCGGTAAGGTCACCCACAGGGACCACATCCGTATGTCCATTAAAGCCAAAGGTTTTCCCAGTACCCCAGCGCGCAAAAAGATTAGATACCACACCGCGATCTACACGTGTGCAGGTAAAGCCGAAGGTCGACAGCCTATCCTCAAGTAAAGTCAATGCACCACCTTCTGCGGGAGTCACGCTGGCACAGCGAATTAAGTCGGCGGTGAGCTGTGCTGGATCAACCATCAATGAGCGCCCTTTGGGGAGTTTTCAAAAAATGGGGTCATCTGGGCAACTACAACACTATTTTCGTCTAGTGCGCGCTGCATCAGTTCCCGCTCTTCCTGCGTAATGTCATGTCCTTCAGCAAGGCGTTCATCCAAAGTACCATAGCCTGTTACATCTAGGGGAGCTAGATCGGCCTGCTTTAAAATAGCTACAGTTTCCCGCACGGCTTCAGGTTCATCTACACCACTGGCATAGATCATCAGAGCGCCACCAGTGGCTTCGCTTGGCAGGCCATCCCCTTCTTTTCGCCCTACCTCAACCAGTAAGGTGTAGACGTAATGCATACGTTTAATTTTTTCAGTCATGCCTATACTGTTCTGTTGTTTGCACTTGCTTAACCTTTTCCGGGCCCATTGGGGAAGGGGCCTTGACCACAGGAAATATATTTTAGTTTGTTGCCGGCTTTGTAAAACCCGATTTGTAACGATCCAAGCATTAATTTTAGTTATCAGCTAAGCAATATCCAGATGCAAAGTTTTGCAGCTGGATATTTTAAAATTAGGTTAAAATTTTAGTCCCGTAGTAGCTCATTAATTGCCGTTTTGGAGCGTGTCTTAGCGTCGACGCGCTTAACGATCACAGCGCAATAGAGGCTCACATTATTTTTAGAAGGCATCGAGCCCGCCACAACAACGGAATAGGCTGGTACCTCACCGTACATCACTTCTCCAGTTTCGCGGTCGACGATTTTGGTCGATTTTCCAATAAAGACACCCATGCCCAAAACTGCGCCTTCGCGCACTATGCAGCCCTCAACCACTTCTGAGCGCGCCCCGATAAAGCAATTGTCTTCAATAATGGTTGGACCTGCCTGCATGGGCTCCAAAACGCCACCGATGCCAACACCGCCAGATAAATGTACGTTTTTACCAATTTGCGCGCAGCTACCGACTGTCGCCCAAGTGTCGACCATAGTGCCGCTGTCTACATATGCACCTAGATTTACAAAAGATGGCATTAAAACAACGCCAGGCGCAATATATGCAGATTTACGTACTACACAATTGGGAACTGCCCGAAACCCTGCTGTCCCCCATTCGTCTGCACCCCAGCCTTTCCACTTACTGTCTACCTTATCCCACCAGCTACCATCTTGGGCGCTACCACCTTGCAGCTCCATATTTTTTAGCCGAAAGCCGAGAAGAACTGCTTTTTTAGCCCATTGGTTCACATGCCAATCGCCACTTTCCTGTCTTTCGGCAACACGCAATGAGCCGCTGTCAAGAGCATCCAGTGTAGCTTCTATGGCGTCACGGGTTTCGCCCGTGGTTGTCGGAGAGATCTCGTCTCGTGCGTCCCACGCGGCCTCAATGGCTTTTTCTAACTGTAATTTTGACATAAAGGCCTCCGATTAGTTAAATTTAATGCGTCATACTGAAACCCGTGCTTCAGGTCTAGCCTATCACTATTTCAATTTGTGGCGGGTCTAGGTCTTGTTATGGAGAATTAGCCTCATAGTGGCGATGGGGCGGGATTAGCGCCGCATAGTAAGACAGCTACGCGTTCGCCTTTTTGTGGAATATACGCGCCACTTAGTATCGCTGCCAAAGCGGCTGCCCCGGCGGGTTCCACCAGTTGGCGCAGCCTCTCCCAAAGTAAGACCTGGGCTTTAGAAATAGCGTCATCTTCAACATTTACTGTCTTTGTGCCGGTCGCTTGAGCCAAGTCATAGCATATTCTTCCGACCTGTTTAGCGCCTAAAGCGTTGGCGGCAACGCCTGAAACTTCAACCGTTGTTTGCGGGCCAGTTTGTAGCGCCTTGGTTAGGGTTGGGGCGTTGAAGGGTTCAACGCCTACCACCTTGCATCTACCTTCAAGCCAAGCCATGGCACCACCGATTAAGCCACCGCCCCCCACCGCAATCAATACTGTATCGGCTTCTAAGCCTTGATCTTCCCACTCAGCCAATACAGTGCCTTGGCCAGCGACAGTTCCGAGTGCATCAAACGCGTGGACTTGTGCTGCACCTGTGTCGGCCTCATATTGTAATGCCTGCTCAAGCGCATTTGAGTAGGCGCCAGGCACCACCACAAGATCTGCACCAAGGCTTTTGATTAAATTTATTTTGGCTGGTCCAGCAATTTCTGGCACATATATCCGCGCTTTATGTCCCAAACGTGCTGCAGCCCAGGCAACAGCCGCGCCATGATTTCCGCCACTTGCTGCCACTAATCCAGAAGTAGGCACATCCATTGACAGAAGTGAATTCATAGCGCCGCGGGCCTTGAAGCTTCCAGTATGCTGCATATGTTCAAGCTTCAAGGCGAGTGAGGGTCCAAATACATCGGTTTGCATAATAGGGGTACGTACTACATGTGATCGAATTTTTCCCCATGCAGCACTAACTTTTTCTGAGTTTATCATCTTACGCCTCCCACATACATTTTTGAACTTGTTTGGTAAGCCCTAAGGGTCGATGAAACAAGTCAGGGATGACATACTTTAGCTAATACTGGCTTCAGCGGCGATCTCTTTGCGGCTTTTTCGGGCTCGTTCAGTAGCAGACTTCAGTTGTCCACAGGCGGCAAAAATATCTTCCCCACGGGGTTTGCGAACAGGGCTCGCGTAGCCGGCTTGGTAGATAATTTCTGCAAATGCATTTATGCGATTGTTAGAGGACCGCTCATATGGTGCACCTGGCCAAGGGTTAAAAGGTATCAAATTAACTTTGGCGGGAATGCCTTTGATCAACCCCACCAAACGATGTGCGTCTTCATCGGCATCATTCACACCTTTAAGCATCACATATTCAAATGTGATGCGCTCAGAGTTGCTAACCTTAGGATAATCACGCAGTGCACCTAGCAAAGCTTCTAAATTCCAGCGCTTATTGATTGGTACCAGCTTATCGCGCACCGCATCTGTGGTTCCATGAAAGGAGATCGCGAGTAGGCAACCAATCTCGGTAGCAGTTCGAGCTATCGCGGGAACAACGCCAGAGGTTGACAGGGTGATCCGCCGCCGCGATAGTTGTATGCCTTCAGGGTCCATTGCAATTTTCATTGCATCACGCACGTTCTCAAAATTATAGAGTGGCTCTCCCATACCCATAAGCACAATATTAGAAAGTAGCCGTGCGGTGTTCACTGGGTTACGGCCTGGTTCTGGCCATTCCCCGAGGTCGTCGCGGGCCAGCATAACTTGGCCAATGATTTCACCTGCGGTGAGATTTCGAACTAATTTTTGGGTACCAGTGTGACAGAATGAACAGGTCAATGTGCAGCCCACTTGGCTGCTGATGCATAGTGTACCGCGGTCTTTCTCAGGGATGTAGACGGTTTCGACTTCATGTCCACCTGCGATTCGAACCAGATATTTACGTGTGCCGTCTACTGACACCTGTTTTGATACTACTTCAGGGATGGCGATAATAAAATTTTTAGCTAAAAATTTTCGGTAGTCCTTCGATAGATTAGTCATCTGATCAAATTCACGAACGCCTTTTTGGTAAATCCATTGCCAAAGCTGACCCGTCCGCATCTTAGCCTGTTTTTCAGGTGTGCCCGCAGCAACCAACGCATTGCCCAGGGCATCGCGTGTTAATCCTACTAAATTAGCCAGGCCGTCCAGCGGCTTTCGCGGAATTGTGACAAAGTCTTGGGTGATAGGTGTTGGAGCTTCGGTCATCTTGGCAATCCAAATTAAATAGGCTTATACTTTAGCAGGGACTTAGGTATTTGCCAATCGCTCAAGCTTTATTAGTCTGCACAACTTTTTTTGGTGTCTTTTATTGCAGCTGTGAAACCCTTCAAGCTGAAGGTGTCCTTAATCTTAGTCCCACGCTCAGATTTTGCCGTAACCACAGCCTTCGCACCACGTTTCATAGCTGCAATAATTTTTGCATCATCTGCAGGGCTTGGTGGCCAGGCCCAGTCTCCATCTGCCACTAATTCATATTTTACACTGTCGAGATCTAGCTCAATGGGAAGTCCGTTCGCAAAAGTATAGCCACCAGCCAAAGCAACTTGACCATTCACATTTTGACTTGGGCGATGAAATACAAAAAGCAACGGATTACCACGTTTTATTTTTTTATTGGGCACAACAATGCCGCCACGCGAGTATTCACTTTTTTTAGGTACCGTTACAGCCCAACACTCTTTCGGATCGCTTTCAACAAAAACAGACCAGTCAGTTTGGATCGAGACGCGGTTAGATGTCTCTTGGGCTGAGGCGCTGGAACAAAGGAGCCCCAGTATGCAAGCCGCAGAGGAAATAAGTGTCTTGAACATTAGGTCTGCCTTTATAGTTTCATTAGCATTGGATGGA
>JAVLEV010000058.1:9468-11905 GCA_031920365.1 Planktomarina sp.
TTGGCGCGAACATGGCTGCGAGATCTTGGCAAAAGTGATGATGACCTTCGTTGTGGCACACAGTGGCCACGAGACATTGCAGCGGGTAACAGCTTGGTCAAAAGTGATCAGTCACCCTGCAGGTATCACAATAATTGCTCCGGTAAACATTGTGGATTTTTGACCTTAAGCAAGTACCTTGGCGGAGATCCAGATTACCACTTGGTCGACCATCCTGTACAAGTGTCTGTGCGTGATGCATTTGAAGAGATTACAGGTGAAAGCAGTCCAGGTTATGGCATTGATGGGTGTTCTGCACCGAATTGGGCCTGCACTATGTCGGGTTTGGCTCGCGCGATGGCGCGCTGTTCTGGGAATGGATCTGATACGCTAGGTGTAGCCGCGACGTTGTTGCGTAACGCAATGATGGCACATCCAGATTTGGTAGCTGGTGAAACCCGGGCTTGTACTGAATTGATGCGTGCGGCTCCGGGAGTTGCTATCAAAACTGGAGCCGAGGCAGTGTTTGTTGCAATTATCCCTAGTCAAAATCTCGGTATTTCTGTGAAAATCGAAGATGGTGCTACGCGCGCGAGTGAGGCCATAATTACTGCGCTTTTGATCCGATTTGGTTTGCTGAATGCTGCTCATCCTGCGGCTTTAAAGCGCTTGGGCCCCATCAGAAATTGGGATGGTCTGCAAACTGGTCGCATTAATAGTATTTTAGATTAGTTTGCCCCGTCTTGGATGCTATGCGGTGTCACAAATTCTGATTTTAAATATCCCTGAAGATATAAAAGCGCGGTGAGATCACCATGGTTTACCCGTACGGATACTTGGTCCTGCACTATAAATTTTGCATGCAAGGCCACGCCTGTTCCAGCTAGCTGCAGCATACCTAAATCATTCGCACCATCACCGACCGCTAAAACATCATTTCTCTTTAGGTCTTGGGCCGCTGAAATTTCATTGAGGGCGGTGACTTTAGCTTCCCGTCCTAAAATTGGGGTTCCTACTTGACCGGTTAGAGCATCGTTGGCCCTCAATAGGGTATTGGCACGATGTTCATTAAACCCCAATTTTGCTGCCACAAGCTGGGTGAAATCGATAAAGCCTCCACTTACCAGAGCGGTATACCCCTTGTGGGCGCGCATTGTGGCCACCAGAACTGCTCCACCAGGCATAAAGGTTATCCTATTTTGATAAACTTTTTGAATAGTTTCTGTTGGTAACCCTTTTAGCAGCGCCACACGTTCACACAGGGCTTCCTCGAAATCCAACTCGCCATTCATCGCGCGGGCGGTGATGTCTGCGACCCTTGCCCCAACGCCTGCTTCTTTGGCTAGTTCAACAATGCATTCTTGTTCTATCATTGTACTGTCCATATCTGCCAGAAGCATTTTTTTTTGGCGCCCATCCTTGCGCTGAATTATTAAATCTACACCTAGTTTTTGCATATCAGCCCAGACCTGCCAAAGATTTTCAGGTATGGTAAGAAGTTCAAACTCGGCAGCTTCCATCGCCGCTAGCCAGATTAAATTGCGGCCGCCCCAAGCGCCAAGCAGAGATTGTGTGAGAGCCGGCGAGAGAGTATACAGGCTAGGTTTGCAGAGCAAAGTTGTGATAAACATTGATGTTCCTTTCCGTAATTTTAGGTTGATGTGCCAAGATATCTGGTAAGTTGCAAGTTATTCAATATATTGGTGAGAGCGAATAAATAAAAAGTATTCTGCGTAAGTGAGGGAAAAAATGGTTCGAATTTTAGGTATAATTGTGATAATTTTTCTGCCAGCCATGGCGCATGCTGATTTGGTTTTTCCGAGCCTTACAGCCGATGATCTCAATGGGCGGAGCCTCGACTTACCTGGAGATCTCCCTGGAACGCCAACGATAGTCTTCATTGCTTACAAAAGAAATCAACAGCCCAGTATTGACGCTTGGGTGGAACGTTTGGGTCTGCGTGAGAGTGGTGGTCCGGCTTGGGTCGAGTTGCCTGTGGTGGGGCGAGGCGCTGCATTTTTTCGTTCTTTTGTGGATAAAGGGATGCGCTCTGGGATTACATCACTTGGTTTGCGTGCAAAAACCATCACAATTTACTCAAGCCGACGCGCTTTCAACCGCGCTTTAGAGATTGATACGCGAGTGGAAATCTATGTCGCTTTGGTCGACCCTGATGGTACCGTGCACAGCCTTATCCAAGGTGATGTTACCGAGGCCAAAGTGAAGAAGTTGCGCGCGGCTTACCCGTAATCCCACTCTATCTACGTTCAACTGGTGGTCGTTTGCGATTGTGCCCTAAGTTTCCGATAGGCTAAATCGTTGGCCTGTCAACAGTAGAATTGTTTGGGTAATCTCAGCTTTTCGCTATTGTAGCTTTCTAAATCTAAGGATAGCCATTTCGTTGGGACACCCTTCCCCAACGAAGGGCGCATATCTGAGAGGATAGCATCAATGGCTA
>JAVLEV010000059.1:0-11711 GCA_031920365.1 Planktomarina sp.
GCACAAGTGGCAAGTTTCAAACGCGCGCTCCGTGGATTGATGCGCGTTCGTGGTCCCAGTCTACCGTTTGGGGCAGCCATTGCTTGTGTATCTGGCTTGTTTGTTGGAACTTTGGGTTGGGTTATGGTTAGTGGCAGGCTTCCATCACCGTTGGGAGATTTATCCTTTGCCTCGCCCCCTCAAATTGCTCTAGCACTGTTTCTAGTGAGTAGTGCCATCGTCCTTTTCGGAATGTATGTATTGTCTGCTTTGGTGTTAAATTTTCGAATAAAACGCTAAGAACCGTGGCATCCAATATATTCAGTTGCAGATGTGGCGCTGAAAAGTGTAGTTATAATGTCGCCACGCCCGACCGCGACGGGATTGCCGCTTGGAGTTAGGATGTTTGCATTGATGTGCAGCTGATCGCCGGCGCGATTTGCTATTGGAGTTCCAATCCAAAGCTGGGGGTTGCCCAATTCGATTGTGGCATCGCTTATCTCTTGGCCTGGATGAGCTAGGGTGAGCGACAGCTGCATCCCTTGGTCAGCGGGAGAAAAAGTGCAAATGATTTTGTCCTTGCCCGCTCTTGGTAGGGTTTCTAGCGCAGCTTCAATTACCGGATCTGTGGGGCCGCGCGCTGGCAGGTGGGCTGAGAGCTCTAAAGAAACTGGGATGCAAATTTCCTTACACACGCCAACCTCGATTTGTCCGTGCAATGTCACATCCGCAGATGTATTTGGCTGAACTATAATTGGAAAAACCACCCGGCCTTGGTAGCCAATTGTGCGGGTCTGGTCCTGCCATGTAATGTCTGGTTTGGGGTAGAGCACCTCCAATAGGTCTAAATCTGACGATTGTGTAAAATCAAATTTTGGCGGAATGCCTGTATCACCCGGTTGGCGCCAATAGGTTCTCCAACCTGGGGACAGTGTGAGTTGGACGGCTGCTATATGGGTCCCATCTGCGGCGCGCCAGCCTGGGCGTAGCGTAACACGCAAAATGTCATCTAATTCAGTCGCCAAAATAGGAGAAGGAAGTGGTGAGAAAGCCAGTGCCACAAAAGCAATTTTGCGCAGGAGTTTGTTCATAGGTACTTCCATAGCGCGATACGATGGGAATAAGAACTCACTTTTCGATAAACTTCCGGCTAGAGCCGTGAAACAGCTTGTTGTTAGCTCAAATCAAATCCATATCTAATATATGAAATCTACAAATCTGAATCTGGCGGGTAAGTTATTGGTGGCGATGCCAGGCATGGGTGACCCGCGATTTTCTCACTCGGTTGTATATATCAGTACGCATTCTGAAGATGGTGCAATGGGCCTGATTGTAAATAAACCAAATCCAAAGCTTGATTCAAAAAGTCTTTTGGACCATTTGAATATTCCAACCGGCCCCTCCATGCCAGATATTCCGGTACATTTTGGTGGTCCAGTTGAGCAAGCGCGAGGGTTTTTACTACATTCTGCCGAATATACGGGCGACCCTGATACACTTAGGATAAATACGGACTTTGCGTTAACTGCTACAGTTGATATTTTGAAAAAACTATCAGAGGGCGATGGGCCCAAAATTAGTTTACTAGCCTTGGGCTATTCGGGGTGGGCAGCTGGCCAACTCGAGGCGGAATTGCTTGCAAACGGATGGCTAATCTGTGACGCCAGTTTTGAAATTGTTTTTGGGCTAGCCGATGTGGATAAATGGGCCATGGCTCTTAATTCTTTAGGTATTGATCCCTTGATGTTGTCGGCACAGTCAGGACGCGCCTAATTCTTGGAGCTGAGTTATATCAGAGGGTAACGCCGCGTTTTACTTGAAAGCTATTTCAAAGATACATCCGTTTGGATAAGACTATCTTATTAGTTCTAAAGCCATTTTGGAGTATTTTATGCCCTATCAAGCGCCTGTTAGTGAATATCAGTTTATTTTTGATCAAGTTGTACCGTTGGGGCCTGTGGTTGCAAACGAATGCTTTTCTGAAGCGACACAAGATTTAACAGATGCCGTGCTCAGTGAGTGCGGGAAAATGTGTGATACGGTCATGGCGCCACTGCAAAGGGCTGGTGACTTACACCCAGCAAAGCTGGAAAATGGTGTGGTGCGCACGTCACCAGGGTTCATGGACGGATATGCTGCTATTGCTGAAGGTGGTTGGGTTGGCATATCAGCCACACCTGTCCATGGTGGCATGGGCCTGCCTTTAGCGCTGAACACGGCTATGCATGATATGATGTGTGGCGCCTGTATTTCGCTAAATCTATGTCCCTTGCTGTCTCAGGGTCAAATTGAGGCGCTTGAGCATCACGCCAGTACAGACCTTCAAAACCTCTATCTGCCAAAGCTAATTTCTGGGGAATGGACGGGGACCATGAACCTCACTGAGCCGCAGGCTGGATCAGATGTTGGGGCACTATCTAGCAAAGCTGAACTGCAGGCGGATGGCACCTATAAAATTTCAGGCCAAAAGATTTTTATCACTTGGGGGGAGCATGACGTTGCTGAGAATATCTGCCATTTGGTATTGGCACGTCTACCCGGTGGCAAACCTGGCCCCAAAGGCATCAGTCTATTTTTAGTACCAAAATTTATTCCGAATGCTGATGGTAGTTTAGGCATTCGCAATGATCTTCGCTGCGTGAGCCTTGAGCATAAACTGGGCATCCATGGTAGTCCAACTGCAGTAATGGAATTCTCGGGTGCTAAGGGATGGCTTGTAGGCCAGGAACACAACGGAATGGCTTGTATGTTCACCATGATGAACAATGCTCGGTTGGCAGTTGGTATGCAGGGGGTTGGTGTTGCAGAAGGCGCATATCAGCATGCTTTGGCTTACGCGATGGGCCGCAAGCAGGGTCGCTCGATGGTCGCAGACGGCACTGGTGCAATTATTGACCACGCAGATGTACGGCGCATGTTGGCAGAAATGAAGTCTGAGATCTTTGCTGCCCGCTCTATTGGGGTTGCTTGCGCTGTTGCGATTGATATGGCCAAGGCTACGGGCGATGCTGGTTGGCGGGCACGCGCCGCTTTTCTTACTCCTATTGCTAAGGCCTTTGGCAGTGATATTGGTGTTGCTGTGGCAGACCTTGGTGTACAAATACATGGTGGAATGGGCTTTGTGGAAGAGACCGCGGCTGCCCAATACCTGCGGGATGTTCGAATTACTCCGATCTATGAGGGAACGAATGGTATTCAGGCTATGGATTTGGTTGCTAGAAAAATGGCTGACGGTGGAATGGCTGCTTTTGCGTTGATGGAAGATATCGAAGCACTGGCTGTAGCCTCTGGCAGCACTTTGGCTAATGCGGTGCAGGCCTCTGTGGCTGAGTTGCGCACTACTACTGAATGGTTACTCACACAGGAGTTGAATGATCGGTTTGCTGGTGCTGTGGCTTACCAAAAAGCCTTTGCACGGGTGCTTGGCGGGTATTTTCATTTAACTGCTGCGATGTCTGGTAAGGATAAAAGGGTCCGGCTGGCCACCTTTTATATAAATAGTCTTCTTCCTGAATATACAGCGCTTTGTGCGCAAGCTAGGGCTGGTGCGAAAGATCTTTATGCGCTTAAGCTTGACGATTTTGTAGCTTAGCTTATCCGCATGACAACCATTAGATATCCTTGGGAAACGCCACCTAACAACGGTGAGATGGTAGAGATTTCTGAAGCTGTGTATTGGCTGCGCTTGCCATTGCCGATGAAGTTGGATCACGTCAACATCTATGTTTTGGACGATGGTGACGGGTGGACCATAATTGATACGGGCATGAAGTCTGGAAAAGTCTTGGGCATGTGGCAACACTTGTTGGACGGCCCATTGCGTGGCAAGCCTGTCAAACGGGTCGTGGCCACCCACCATCATCCGGATCATATTGGCTTACACGGTTGGTTTGTAGAAAAGTTTGATGCTGAATATATATCTACACAAGTAGCCTATTTAACTGCCCGCATGCTGACCCTGGATATACAAGATAGCTATAGCCCTAGCCAAATGGATTTTTATCGCCGCGCGGGGATGCGCGCTGATTTATTGGTGGCTAGAGGGACCGATCGTCCCTTCAACTTTTCTGATATGGTGCACCCGATACCGGTTGGCTTTAACCAAATTCAAGAAGGTAGCGTGATTGAAATGGGTGGGCGGACATGGGATATCCGTGTGGATCAAGGACACGCACCTGATCATGCAACCTTTTGGAGCCGTGATGATAATTTAGTGCTGTCAGGCGATCAGATTATTCCTTCTATCAGCTCTAATATTGGTGTTTATCCAACTGAACCTGACGCGAACCCCCTTGCGGAATGGATGCACAGTTGTTCTCGTTTGCAAGAATTTGCACGGGCTGACCACCTTGCATTACCGGGCCATAAATTACCTTTTATAGGAATACCTTTTCGACTGAAACAACTCTTGGAAAACCATCATGGAGCCTTAGATCGGCTGCGCATGGACTTAAAAACCCCCAAAACTGCCGGTGAAGTTATGCTAGCTGTGTTCAAACGCAATATTGGCGATGGCGAATATGGCCTCGGTCTTCTTGAGGCCCTGGCGCATTGTAATTATCTTTGGCATGCGGGGGAGGTCAGCCGCACCTTGCATAATGATGGCGCCTATTTGTGGCAGTTGAAATAGCTCGATCAAGCTTCGCCAATTTGGCTTTGAGGCATCATATATCAAATACTGCGGGCTTTATTGCGGCTGTTGCCTCTAATGACGTGACAAAGGTTGATACGACAGATAGGTCAGGATAAATTAAAACGGAGTTTTATTAATGGCTGATCAAAAACATGAACATGGCTCTATGAGTACAGACGATCAGGAAAAAACATTTGCAAGGTTCATGGGAATTGTTTCAAAATCTACCGTTATGATTGTCGTTGCTTTGGTTTTACTTTACATAATAAACGGTTAAAGTTGGCCTCGCTTAAGTAGATTTTACTTTAGTATGAGCGCTGGACAGCCCTCTAAAATTTTAATTATTTTAAAAACTAATGTTTAACACCATGTAGAGTGTTATACAGCCAGCTATAACAGCGAAAAATAAATTTTTTGTCCAAAGCCCAACACCCAACGTGACCGCAGCCGCTAAAAACCGGGGTAGGTCAAATACTCCGCCAGTGGCCTTAGGCAGAAACACTAATGGTGCGATGATGCCTGGTAAAACCGCCACAACTGTGTATCGCAAATGGCGTTTGAGCCACTCAGGCAAATCTTTGCGCCAATGAGTCCAAGAAATGAAAAACGCAGTAGCCAACTACCCAGAGCTAGCCCAGCAACGATGATCCAAATTGTGTTGTATGAATAATTCATCATGCGGCCTGCATGCGCCGCTCAAGTTCCGCTCCCAGAAGCAAAGCTACAAACGCTGCCATGATCAGACCTAGTCCATAAGGTACGGCAGCGAAAACTAGTGACAATACTGCAGCTGTGAAAGCTGCTGCCACCTGTGGCACCGTGCGCAAGGCGGGAGTAACCAAAGCTATAAAGGCAATTGGCATTGCGAAGTCCAAGGCTAGCCAATCTGGAATCCGAGTTCCTAACCAGGCGCCAACTCCAGTCCCAACGATCCATATAACTCCTACTGGCCCGGTTGCGCCAAAAAAAAAGGCCAGTTTCTGTGGCAGCGTCATGGACGGGTCTGACCTATATTTGGCGTCAGCAAGTGCAAAGCTATGATCTAAAGTTGAATAAGCTACCAGCGCTCGGACCCAAAACGGAGCCGCACCCAAATAAGGCGCCAACGTTGCGGAATACAAGGCCATCCGCAAATTTACGGCTAGACCTACGACGATAATAATCACAGTTGGTGCTTGGTCCTGCATCAGTGATAGCGCTGTAAATTGAGCAGCCCCCGCAATTACTGCAAATGAAAACGCGATGGCTGTTAGCACATCCAACCCAGATTCATACGCTAATACACCAAATACCATGCCATAAGGGCCAACAACAAAGCAAAAAGGCAAAGCCCCCCAAAAGCCTTTCCAAAAGTCTTGTCTGGCAGATTGCATCGGCTTACCTTATCGATTGAACGTGTCTTTATTGTCGTAGTATAGGAGATTCCCATGGCCCAAGCCAAGCCCAGTTTGATAGTACCAAATCCACTTGCTGAGGGATTAACACGCCGAGTTGCGGGTGTTGATCACCTAGGTGTAAAAGTTTTATTGAATGTTGTGGAAGAATGTCCCTTAACAATTTGGCTAAATGGACAAGAAATTGTTACAGCTATGACTATTGGCGATTACCCTGAATATTTGGCACAAGGGTTCTTGAGTAATCAGGGCATGCTGTCCAAGGAAGAGATTGTTGAGGCTGTAGACTTTGATGCTGAGCTTCAGACGGTTGTTGTGCGCACAAATATCCCTACCAATTATGAAGCCAAGCTAAAGAAAAAAACTCGTACCTCAGGCTGTGCTGTGGGTACGGTCTTTGGCGATATCATGGAGGGAATTGATGGGCTGCGCCTACCAAAATCTACCATTCATACTTCTTGGCTTTATAGCCTCTCGCACCAGATCAATCAAATGCCTAGCCTCTACCTAAGTGCAGGGGCTATTCATGGTACTGTACTCTGCGAACAAGATCAGCCACTCGTTTATATGGAAGATGTTGGACGCCATAATGCAGTAGATAAAGTGGCTGGTTGGATGCGTGCGAGTCAAACTTTAGGTGCCAATAAAATATTATATACCACAGGGCGTTTGACATCTGAGATGGTGATAAAATGCGCTTTAATGGGTATCCCAGTTCTTGCAAGCCGCTCAGGCTTTACCGCTTGGGGTGTAGAGTTGGCACACCAGGTTGGGCTGACCTTAATTGGAAGGATGCGGGGCCAAAGGTTTCAATGTTTGGCTGGAGGCGAGCGGCTTGTTTATGATGCTGTCCCCACTGGCGAAGATGAAGACCTAATACACCGTAGAAAATCAGCACAGTGAAGGCTCTTTTAGGGGTTGTTTTGGCCGGAGGGCAAGCAACTCGCATGGGTGGAGGGGATAAATCGATGTTGCCCTTGGCGGGTCGCCGGGTAATTGACCATGTGCTGGAGCGACTTAGACCTCAGGTTTCTGATATTGCATTAAATGCCAACGGGGATCCTGGGCGGTTTACTGAATTTGGACTGCCTGTTGTAGCGGATTCAGTATCTGAATTTCCTGGGCCACTTGCTGGCGTATTAGCCGGCCTTGATTGGGCCGCGGAGCAGGGATCTGATTACATTCTCACTGTGGCAGCGGACACGCCGTTTTTTCCTATGGATTTAATGCGCGGCCTGGATCAGGCACGCACGTTGCAAGCCCTGCCTATAGCGTTAGCCGCGACTGAAGGACCTAGTAAACGGTTCCGTCATCCAACTTTTGGGCTTTGGCCTGTGTTGCTACGAGATGATTTACGGCAAGCATTAGCGGCTGGGATGCGAAAGGTGGTACTCTGGACTGATAAACATGGAGCCGCAGAGGCGCTGTTTCCAAATGATTTATATGATCCATTTTTCAATATCAATACGCCAGAAGATTTGGCAAAGGCTGAGGCGATGAAATGAACGTATTTGGTATAACTGGATGGAAGAATGCTGGTAAGACTGGGCTGATGGAGCGCTTGGTAGCGGAAATTACTGGAAGAGGCTATACAGTGTCCACTCTCAAGCATGCCCATCACACGTTTGACGTTGATCATCCTGGCAAGGACAGCCACCGACACCGCATTGCTGGAGCCTCGCAGGTTTTATTAGCTTCTACTGAGCGTTGGGCATTAATGAATGAACATCGTGGGGCTGAAGAACCAAGTTTGTCGGAACTTTTGGTTAAACTTGACCCTGTTGATCTTGTCTTGGTTGAAGGCTGGAAACGCGATAGCCATCCAAAAATCGAGGCGTGGCGTACAGAAACTGGGAACCCGCTGATAGCCCCGAATGACCCAACAATATTGGCTGTTGCGAGTGATATAAGTTTAAAAATTGACCATCCAGTTTTTGATTTGAATGATACTGAATTAGTAGCAAATTTTATTTTAGATCACCTGGGTTTGATAAAATGAAAAAAGCGCCAAAGCTTCGAAATGATTGTTTCTCTTTACCCACTGGGGTGCGTTGGACGCCAGTAGAAGAAGCACTTGCCCTACTTGAAGCGAGGCTGCAAACGGTTGTTGATACTGAAGAGATCGCTGTCGATACTTCTGATGGCCGAATCTTGGCTAATGCTATCATAGCTCCTCGGTCGCATCCGCCTTGTGCGAATTCGGCCGTAGATGGGTACGCACTTTCTGGTGGCTTAACTAGGGGCTCGCATTGTGTTGAGCTAGGGGAAGGTCGAGCGGCTGCAGGTGATGGATTTAAAGGTGTGGTTACGCCAGGCCATGCTATACGGATACTGACTGGAGCTGTTTTACCTAATGGTGCTGATACAGTCGTGCTTCAAGAGGATGTATTGGTCGAGGGTAATAAGATGTACATGAACGGCCCACTTAAGCGAGGGGCTAACGCCCGAAATGCTGGGGAGGATGTAGTGCAGGGCACTGTACTATTTGCAGTAGGGCATCAAATCCAGCCTCAGGATATTGGAGTATTAATTTCCGTTGGTGTAGCGCAAGTCAAAGTATTTAGACCTTTGCGAGTTGCGCTGATCTCTACTGGTATGGAACTGTGCGTACCAGGTACCGATGTCAGGTTAGATCAAATTTTTGATGTTAATCGACCTATGTTGCAGGCAATTTTGCAGCGCTGGGGCATGCAAGTGGTGGATATGGGTATAACTCCGGATGATGCTAACCTTTTGCGCCAAGTTTTAGATCAAGCTGCTGAGCAGGCCGATGTTATCCTTACCTCAGGTGGTGCAAGTGCAGGTGACGAGGATCATATGTCTACTATCTTGACCGAAAGTGGAAACATGGCGCTATGGCGCATCGCAGTCAAGCCTGGGCGGCCTCTAGCCTTAGGCATGTGGAGTGGAGTGCCAGTTTTTGGCCTACCAGGCAATCCGGTTGCGGCTTTTGTTTGTACCTTAGTATTTGCGCGACCTGCATTGATGCAGCTTTCCGGCGCTAGCTTTGTTACCCCTATGGCGCTGACCTTACCGGCTGCTTTTACCAAGGATAAAAAAGCTGGGAGGCGCGAGTACTTGCGTGCGCGTCTGCGTAATGGCGTCGTCGAGACATTTGCATCTGAGGGGTCTGGCCGCGTCTCAGGACTGTCTTGGGCCAATGGCTTGGTCGAATTGCCGGATCAAGCTATGGAGATCACAGCCGGCCAACCTGTAAGGTTTTTTCCTTACAGTAGTTTTGGGCTTTAATATCAAAATTTAGATAAATTTTACAGTTATGATTTCATAGGACCTTGTACCACCCGGTGTGCGTACCTCAATGCTGTCGCCTTCTTCTTTCCCAATTAGCGCTCGAGCTAGGGGGGATCGCATGTTCAGCTTTCCGTTTTCGATATCTGCTTCAGGTTCCCCTACTACTTGGTAGATTTTTTCTTCCTCGGTGTCTTCATCAACTAAGCCCACAGTGGCGCCGAATTTGACTGTTCCAGATAGACTGGCTGGATCAATTATATCGGCTCGCCCCAATATTGACTCTAACTCCTTAATCCGGCCTTCTATGAATCCCTGCTTTTCTCTCGCAGAATGATATTCAGCATTTTCTTTCAAGTCGCCCAGTTCGCGTGCTTCTGCAATCGCTCTAATGATTGTAGGCCGTTCAACCGATTTCAGGTTTTTCATTTCGGCCTCAAGCCGAACCGCACCAGTGCGGGTCAAGGGGACTTTTTCCATTTATATAATACTCACGATTAATGTACTTTTCACCTGACCAAAATGATGGCCTTTTGGCAAGGGTCAAGAGCTATTATGATAAGGTTTTTTTGTAAAATTAATACTTAGTTACAACACATGACATTATATTGTATCTTTTTATCATAACCGAAATAACTATGGCCTATTGGGATGGTAGCGCCTGTTTTCCTAAAATTAAATATAAGCTAAAGAGCATAGGTGTACCTTTAACCTTAAATATTTTGCGTATTAGAATCCACTGGTATTTTTTACCCACTAATTTCGTATGAAAGGGTTGAGTTCGTTCTGTCTATTGTGTGCAGCGGCACTGGCTTAAACTGTATGACATGGGTTTGTTCAGCGCTATTCACATTTTGTGATGGCTAAGGGCTATATCGCTTAAGCTATGGTATAGTTGAACTGTCTGCATTACGGACAGGCTCTTGCTGAGTTGTTTTTGGTGACTCTTAGTTTCGGATGGTGACCACACTTTTGCAACCAGTGTTTGATCGTATCGATACTGCTCACCGTACTTTGTATCACTGAAAAAATAAAATCTTATAAAAGAATTGAAGCGACGCTATCTGATTAAGAGGAGCCCCTCAGAATATAAATTAGCATCACTTTTTTTGGGGAAGCTGCGTCATGATTGACCTGCATCCGTGACGTGGCATAAGCATTGTAAAAGATTTAAAATTCAGTCCTACTGCAGTGTGGCTGGGACTAGCGGTAAGGGAAGAAAATATGGCAAGTGTCGAACGTGAAGCTATGGAATATGATGTTGTGATTGTTGGCGCCGGTCCTTCGGGGCTTTCTGCCGCAATCCGTTTAAAGCAACTAAATTCGGACCTTGAGGTTGTTGTGCTAGAAAAGGGATCTGAAGTGGGTGCGCACATATTATCAGGTGCAGTTTTGGACCCATCCGCTCTCAGTAAGCTTATTCCTAATTGGAAAGAAAAGGGCGCCCCGCTTAACACTGCTGTGACAGAAGATAATTTTTATGTGCTTGGTGAATCTGGGCAGTTGCGTTTGCCCAATATGATTATGCCACCGCTAATGAGTAACCATGGAAATTATATTGTTTCGATGGGAAATGTGTGTCGCTGGTTGGCCGAGCAGGCGGAAGAAATGGGCGTCGAAATTTTCCCAGGGATGTCTTGCTCCGAGTTGGTGTTTCATGATGATGGTGCTGTCAGGGGTGTGGTGGCTGGTGAGTTTGGTAAGAATGCGGATGGCAGCGCGTCTGCCTCATACGAACCGGGAATGGAGTTGCATGGCAAATATGTGTTTCTTTCTGAAGGTGTGCGAGGGTCTCTGTCCAAACAGGTGATTGCCAAATACGGCCTTGATAAAGAATGTGATGTGCCCAAATTCGGGCTTGGGATGAAAGAAATTTGGGAAGTTAAGCCTGAAAACCACAACTTAGGAGAAGTGACTCATTCAATGGGCTGGCCGATGGGTTTTAAACAATCGGGTGGATCTTTTATGTATCATCTTGAAAAAAATCAGGTGTATGTTGGTTTTATTATTGATTTAAATTACAAAAATCCACATCTATTTCCCTACATGGAGTTCCAACGGTTCAAGCACCACCGGCGAATTGCTAAAGTTTTAGAGGGTGGAAAACGTGTTGCTTATGGCGCGCGTGCTGTGACAAAAGGGGGGATCCAATCCATACCCCAAGCTTCGTTCCCCGGTGGAGCTATGCTCGGCTGTTCGGTTGGCCTGGTGAACCTCCCGCGGATTAAAGGTAATCACAACGCCATGTACTCTGGGATGGCAGCGGCTGAGGCTGCATACGTGGCCATCAACGCTGGTCGCTCGGGAGACGTACTGGATAGTTATGACGCCGAGTTGCGTGCTGGGCCGGTCGGTGAGGATCTGAAAATAGTGCGCAATGTGGCGCCTTTGGCTGCTAGATTTGGACCCTTGGGTGGATTGGCTTTGGGTGGCTTCGATATGTGGTTTCAAACATT
>JAVLEV010000060.1:0-11558 GCA_031920365.1 Planktomarina sp.
TTCCAGTCCGATGATTTTATCGAAGGCAACTCCAGCATAGGGTTGCAACATTTGGTCAATTACTAAGCCTAATCCTCTGGGATTAGCAAACAATGTGGTTACATCACGAAACATGATGCCCGTATGAGGGAAGTCTGGGATTGTGCGTATATAATCTTTAACAGTTTTCATGCTTGCCTCGTTTGGGTCGATACCACCATATGCTTGCACATCTGGTTCCTCAATGGGTTAATATGTAAATATTCACAATATTTAGCATAAAATACAGTCGATTTTTATTTTTTCTCATGCGGTTGCAGGCCTTTACGATGATTTAACGTTGCAACCTACGCGGGGAGAGTCGCAGTCTGATCAAAGCATGCGCCCTGCAACCGCATCCAACTTAGCTAGTAAAACAGGGTCGCGTTTTTCTGCAGCAGTCATTATTGCGTACTCGAGAGATTTATTGCAACCATTTGGACATTCGGCAGGCTCTGAGCCAAGTAATGTGGGCAGGTGGGCTAGCATGCCTTTGGCTTGAGTCGAATTTTCCGTGAGAGTTTTGATAATCTCGATAATATCGACCTCGCCATGATCTGGGTGCCAGCTATCATAATCAGTAATCATAGCGACGGAACAGTAACAGATCTCTGCTTCGCGTGCCAGTTTGGCCTCTGGCATATTGGTCATACCAATCACATCACAGCTCCATGCCTCGCGGTACATACGGCTCTCGGCTAGTGAAGAGAACTGAGGGCCCTCCATCGCCAGATATGTGCCGCCGTAGTGCGTAGTAATCCCTTGGGCTTTGGCGGCTTCTTGGCATGCTTGCGACAGGCGCGAGCATGTGGGGTGGGCTACACTCACATGCGCGACGCATCCTGTCCCAAAAAAAGAACTTTCGCGTGTTGTGGTGCGGTCAATAAATTGATCTACGATTACAAAATGGCCTGGCTCCATGTCTTCGTGAAATGAGCCGCAGGCGCTAACACTTATGATATCTGTTACGCCCAGCCTTTTGAGTGCATCAATATTGGCACGGTATGGTATGCTGCTGGGCGAGTGGATATGCCCGCGTCCATGACGAGGTAAAAATGCCATGTCCACACCTTCCAGGGTACCAGTCAGTATCGCATCTGATGGATTGCCCCAAGGGCTATCGACCGTCTGCCACGTTGGATTGTGCAATCCGTCGATATCGTAAAGTCCAGAACCGCCGATGATCCCAATTTTTGTGTTGCGCATTGTTAGAGTTCCCAAGAATAAAACTTATTTATAAGTCTTCATCGCATACCATACACCCTCGTGCCAGCTTTGCGCCTGCGCTATTGTAAGAAAACCGTGACCTCAGCGAAATATATGTTATGAGGCCTCAATATATAAAATTATCCGACTAAAAAAGGTTTCCCACTATGTCTCGTGTTTTGTTGGCTGCATTGGCGGCCCGACCCTCTTTTGCCGATTTTAATCTCAGTGCTGGTGAGCCAATAACTGTAGGCCGTATTCGTATTGAGCTATTGGCTGGCCTCACGGTCGCTTTGGCTCTGGTGCCTGAGGCAGTTGCTTTTGCGTTTGTTGCGGGCGTCCACCCCTTAGTAGGGCTATACGCTGCCTTTATGGTGGGTATTATCACTGCGTTGATTGGAGGTCGGCCTGGGATGATCTCTGGGGCTACAGGAGCCTTGGCTGTGGTTATGGTCGCTCTGGTAGCACAACATGGGGTTGAATACCTGTTTGCCACTGTCATTTTAATGGGGCTAATTCAGATTTTAGTAGGCATCATGCGTTGGGCTAAATTTATCCGCCTTGTGCCTCACCCAGTAATGCTGGGTTTCGTGAATGGTCTCGCGATCGTTATCTTCCTGGCCCAGATGAGCCAATTTAAAGTTCCTGGAACAGTTGTAAATACAGGTCACGGAATGTCCGGTGGGGAATGGTTGTCAGGTGTTTCGATGGTAACGATGCTATCGCTTGTGGCGCTGACAATGGCGATTGTTTGGTTGATGCCCAAAGTCACAAAGATTATCCCTGCGCCACTGGCTGGAATTGGAATTGTTGCTATCTTAGTTATTGCCTTTGGAATCGACGTGCCTCGCGTTGGAGATTTAGAAAGCATCAAAGGTGGGCTACCGAGCTTTCACAACCCATTTGGTACTGGAACTGGACTTTATGGCACAGCTATGGCGCCCTTCACCGTGGACACATTTTTTATTATAGCGCCTTATGCAGGTATTCTTGCAGCTATTGGATTGATAGAAAGCCTGCTTACACTAAACCTTGTGGGTGACATGACAAACAAACGTGGTGGAGCGAGCCAAGAAAGCATTGCTCAAGGAATTGCAAACACCGTTACAGGCTTTTTTGGCGGCATGGGTGGTTGTGCTATGATTGGGCAATCAATGATCAATGTGAAATCTGGTGGTCGAACACGCCTTGCCGGCATCGCTGCTGCTTTATTTTTGCTTTTGTTTATTGTCGTTGCATCGTCTTGGATTGAGCAAATACCGCTGGCTGCTCTTGTAGGGGTTATGTTCATGGTGGTGATAGGCACATTTGCGTGGAACAGCCTTAAGATTATGCGCAAAGTACCGTTGATGGACGCTTTTGTGATTGTACTTGTAACGGTCGTGACTGTTATGACTGACCTTGCCATCGCGGTTGTCGTTGGTGTGATTGTGTCGGCCTTAGCCTATGCGTGGCAGAACGCCACTCGGATCCATGCAAACCGAGCTATAGAAGCAGATGGTACCAAGGTCTATAAAATCCGTGGACCATTATTTTTTGGTTCGTCAGAGGGTTTTTCTGAGCTGTTCACACCGAATGAAGACCCTGATACAGTTGTTGTTGATTTCGTAGATAGCCGGGTCGCAGATCAATCTGCATTGCAGGCAATTGAAGCCGTAGCCCTAAAATATGAGGAAGCGGGCAAGCGTATCCAGTTGCGCCACTTGAGCAAAGATTGCCATTATCTTCTGAGCAAGGCTGGGCACTTGATAGTCGACAGTGATGATGACCCCGATTATGAAATCGCTGTGGATTATGGAGTACGTACTGGAATTTTAGCTGCCGGGCACTGAAGGAAATGTTCAGTTGTCCAGTTTATTCATCTGGTCGGCTGAGCGAAAAGATATTATCAACTACAGAATAATCTTTATAGCCCAAGCGCGACAGTGGTTTGAATTTTGTCACGTCAAACATACCATCTACCATGCAATCATCGCGCATATGTACTCCGGTGACTTCTCCAAAAACCGTGAAATTAGCCTCTCCGGGCAACTGAACAATTTGGGTTAGTTTACATTCTAGACTGGCTGGTGCGTTGCGGACGCGAAACCCTGCGATAGTATCGCAAGCAACTGCATCTAGTCCCGCTTTTACGAATTCATCTTCATTTTTACCTATAGTAGCAGAGGATACATTCATCGCATCTAGCATGGCGTATTCAACGATATTGACGCAGAAGACGCCTGTCTCGCGGATGTTACTTACACTGTCTTTTGTCCCATCTTGATCTGGCTTGGTGCCAGTTGAGGCAAACATGACCTGCGGTGGTACATAGGCGACAGCATTAAAAAATGAATAAGGGGCTAAATTGCGGTTCCCTGAATTATCCAGCGTTGATATCCAGCCAATTGGGCGTGGTGTTACGATGGCATTGAACGGATTATATGGCAGTCCATGGCCATCTTTTGGCTGGTAAAACATTGGCTCTCCTCTTGGTTTGCGGAGAGCGTAACCGCGTGCTAGGCCAGTTGCAAAAGGAAAAAAGGACGGGGCGGTGTATCATCTAAACCGCGAGGTAGAAAGTGATTGGTGGGAAGTCGAAGCACTCTATGATTTGTGCTTTGCACCCGGTAGAGAAGCTTTGTCTTCGTACCGTCTTCGCGATGGGGTGATGCCGATAAGCTCGCTGTCACATTTGGTGCGTGACACTAATGGTGTCCTAGCAGCAGCTATCCGTTACTGGCCAGTGATTGTTGGTGATGCCCATAGTTTGTTGCTCGGGCCCATAGCTGTGCATCCGACACGACAAGGTGAGGGGCTTGGTGGATATTTGATCCGTGAGAGCCTTGCCGTCGCCTTGGTTCAGGGGTGGGGTAGGGTGATGCTGGTGGGGGATGAGCCCTATTACAAGCGTTTTGGTTTCAACCTATTGCCAGGGGTACACATGCCCCCGCCTACCAATCCAAATCGCGTTTTGGGTATGTCGCTCCAACCTGGCACCTGGGATGGTGTCACAGGGCAAGTGCGTAGTTCTTAACTGTTTAGTTTCATCCAGTCGACAACGGAAGACCGTACCGATTGATGTCCATCGTCTCGGGCCTTATCAATCACAGTTTTTAATTTTTTGAGATCAATGCGCCGGATCAAATGCTTGACTGGGGCAATTGATGCTGGGCGCATAGATAAAGTATGGATGCCAAGGGCTGCGAAGCAAGCTGCTTCTAGCGGGCGGCCAGCATCCTCACCACAAAATGATAATTGGGTTTTACTGCTGCGGGCTCGGCCTACAATTTGCTCCAAAAAGTTAAAAAAGCTTGTGTTTAGTGTATCATACCGTTTGCGTACTCGCTCATTTTCACGATCTGCTGCAAAAAAGAATTGTTTGAGATCATTTCCACCGATGGAAAGAAAGTCGACTTCTTCAAAAAACTGATTAGGGGCAAAAGCCAAAGAAGGTGTCTCCAGCATAGCACCAACTTTGATATTCTTGGGTAAAGTATGGCCTAATTTTATTTCACGGGCCTTGGCGCGTTCCAACTCAGCTAGGGCACCACTAAACTCGTCATATTGAGCAATAAATGGAAACATCACTGTCAAATCACGGCCTGCAGTTGCGCGTAATAGGGCCTGTAGCTGCATTCGTAAAATACCTGGTTTATCTAATCCGACCCTAATTGCACGCCAACCCATGGCTGGGTTGGGTTCATCTTGTGGCGCCATGTAGGGAAGTACTTTGTCGGATCCAATATCGAGTGTACGAAATACTACCTTGCGACCTTCAGACGCGTCCATAACACGGGTATATTGTGCAACTAACTCAGCTCGTTTTGGCATTTTATTTTGGGTTAAAAACTGTAGCTCTGTTCGAAAAAGGCCGACACCTTCTGCGCCTGAGCTGGGCAGAGATGGTAAATCAGCCATGAGGCCCGCATTCATTAGCAGTTCTACGATTGTACCACATTTGGCCTGGGCTGGCTTTTCACGGAGCTCTAAATAACGATCTGCAGCCTGTTGCATCATCGCTATCTTATCATGAACTGCTTTCCGAACTCCCTCTTCGGGACGTAGATGTACCGTACTTTGGTCACCATCCACCATAATGATGTCGCCGTTAAGAGCCTCTGTAACAATTCCCTTGGCATGGATGACTAAGGGAATGGCTAATGCTCGCGCAACAATCGCGGCATGTGAACCGACTGAGCCCTCTTCCAACACGATGCCCCGTAGGTTCTTACCATAATCAAGTAATTCGCCGGGCCCAATGTTTCTGGCCACTAAAACGGGATTGTGTGGCACTTCCGCGCCGGTATCGCTGCCTTGCCCTGTAAGCAAGCGCAAAAGGCGATTGGAGAGATCATCTAGGTCGTGCAGGCGTTCGCGCAGATAAGCATCCTTGGATTGCCCAATTCGGCTTCTAGCGGCAGACTGTTCTTTTTCCACTGCTGCTTCGGCCGATAGTCCGCGTTGGATATCTTCCTCCATCCTTCGACGCCAGCCTTTTGAGTGTGCAAATAAGCGATAGGCTTCTAAAACCTCCACGTGCTCTGCATCACCTACCTGAGCGTCTGTCAGCATCTGATCCACGGAGATTCGTAACTTTTCTAGAGCACTTTCTAGGCGACTGTTCTCAACGTCAGGGTCGTCAGCGATTGGATTGGTAACCACAACACGCGGTTCATGCAGATAAACCACACCCTCAGAAATACCTTCCTGTCCGCATAGCCCTTGAAATGTAATTGGGTTTTTATGGCGTGGAGAAAGGGCATCACCATCACCCACAAAGGCCCCCAATTCAGTCATTTCCGCTAGCACCATCGCGACAACCTCAAGCGCATAGATTTCATCAGCTGAAAATTCGCGGGCGTTTTTAGATTGAACTACCAGTACTCCAAGTGACTCTCCAAGCCGTTGGATAGGGACTCCAAGAAAGGACGAATAAATTTCCTCGCCCGTTTCTGGCATGAATCGAAATCCTTTGGCGGAAGGTGCATCTGCAGTGTTAATAATGCGGCTGAAGCGAGCAACACGGCCAACCAGGCCTTCACCAATTCGCATTCGGGTTTGGTGAACGGCCGCTGCGTTTAGCCCTTCGGTTGCGCAAAGTTCAAGAGTCTCATTGTCACGAAAGAGATAAATTGAACATACTTGGGAGCACATAGATCCCGCCGTTAGCTGTACAATTTTATCAAGCCTAGCTTGGCCTTCTGAATCCTCGGCCATTGCGTCTCGCAGTGCTCCAAGAAGCTTACGACTTTCACTTTCTGAGGTTTGGACCATTAAGAACTGTGCCCCTAGGCTGGTTTTTCCAATTCAAACGCATCATGCAGGGTCTGAACTGCTAATTCCATATATTTCCGCTCAATAAGAACAGAAATCTTAATTTCAGAAGTTGTTATTACTTTAATGTTGATCCCCTCTGCGTGTAGGGCCTGAAACATTTTAGCTGCTACACCCGCGTGGCTGCGCATTCCTATGCCCACCACAGAGACTTTGGCCACCGCTTCATCAGCCACAAGATCATGATAATTGAATTGACCCGCATCTTTGGCTGTTTGCATGGCGTTTTCAGCGCGCAGTACTTGGTCCGTTGGGCAGGAGAAGGTCATATCTGTGCGGCCGTCTTCGCTGATATTTTGGACGATCATATCAACGTTTACACCTGCTTCCGATAGTGGCCCAAAGATTGCGGCAGCGATACCTGGCCTATCAGCTACGGAAATTAAGGTCATTTTAGCCTCATCGCGACTATATGCTACACCTGCAACAACATTTGATTCCATTATTTCCTCCTCGGCACACACAAATGTGCCTGCTGTGTCTGATGGTTCTTCGAAGGAGCTTAGCACTCGTAAGCGGACATTAAAGCGCATCGCTAATTCTACTGAACGAGTTTGCAAAACCTTGGCTCCGAGTGAGGCAAGTTCAAGCATTTCTTCAAAAGCAATTTTTTCGAGTTTGCGCGCTTTATCTGAGATGCGGGGATCAGTGGTGTATACACCATCAACATCAGTATAAATATCACACCGCTCAGCTCCAAAAGCGGCTGCAAATGCCACGGCGGTTGTGTCTGAACCACCACGACCAAGAGTAGTTATTCGGCCTTCCTGACTGACACCTTGAAAGCCCGCAACTACTGCTACACGCATGCCAGTCATAAATTTAGCATCCAAGTTTGCAGTTGGGATATCTTCGATACGTGCATTTGAATGTGCATTGGTTGTTTTTACGGGCACCTGCCATCCCTGCCAGCTGCGCGCTGGTATGTTCAGTTCTTGCAACGTAAGTGCCAGTAATCCGGCAGTAATATTTTCACCTGATGATACTACTGCATCATATTCTCGAACGTCATGCAAAGGAGAGGTTTCATTGACCCACCCAACCATTTCGTTAGTCTTACCTGACATTGCTGAGACAATTACGATGACATCATAGCCCTTTGCCACTTCTAACCGCACACGTTCCGCAGCGTTTCTGATACGGGCTAAATTGGCAACTGATGTACCACCAAATTTCATCACCAAACGAGGCATTCTCTATCCAATTTTTGTAGATCTCAGTTTTGTTAGGGGTTTGAGTGGCTAAGAGCAAGGGTGCACCCCTTGATCTATGCTCGATTAATTTGTTTGACGCTTTGGCATAAAGGGTAGAGGGGCTACTTGGATGCCTTCCTCTATTAGAGCTTTTGCCTCTTCGGGCCGGGCTTCGCCATAGATTGAACGCCTAGGCTGTTCACCATCGTGCATGGCCCGGGCTTCGTTAGCAAAATTCATACCCACATAATCAGAGTTTTTTTCGACCTCGGCCTTTAACTTGGCTAGGGCCTTTTCTTTATCATTTAACGGGGTTGTCAGCGAGGTTTTGATTTTGGTTTTCTTAGTGCTCAACTTGGGGGTCATTAAAGATTTCACTATATGACTATCGCCACAATCTATACAGGTAAGCATCCCTGAGTTAGCTAACTTTTCATAAGCCTCTGACGATTGGAACCAGCTTTCGAAGTTGTGATCTTGGCTGCATTTTAATGAAAAACGGATCAAACCGTATGCTCCTATACTTCGTTAAAGTGTCATAGAGGTATTCGTGTCAATAAATCAAGAGACTGGTGTGTCGGATCGACTTATCTGACTTGCAATGGGTCAAACGACTTAATCAAAAGAGCCAGGTCAGGCTCAAGCACGCGCTTTGCAGCACCTTTTCGGCTAAACCACTTGCGTCGACGCTCAGATTTTTCTTGATAATCCGTCCAGGTATTTTTAACTTTAAGGGCATAAATGGTGACTATGCATGGGTAGTTTTCGCCATCGTCTACGTTTTTATTATAGTAATAAACCCCTAGTGGTCGTTCGTTTAGCTTACCAGTGACGCCTGCTTCCTCCATCGCTTCGTTTGCAGCACTTTCGCCGGGTGTCATACCATTTTCAGGCCATCCCTTCGGCAGAATCCACCGCTTAGTTCTTCGTGAGGTGATTAGGAGAACTCGAATCTTCCCATCGGTGATGCGATAGCAAAGGGCCCCAAATTGCGACCGAGCATTGCGTTTTTGCTTTTTTTCAATTGAAAGCGGGAGTTGGATTAGTTTTGCACTACTCATATTTTGGAGTTGTTTTCATTTATTTATGTTAAGTGTATCATATCATAAGTTGTAATACAAAAAAGCGGCTTACCGGGGATCTTAAATATTAATATTATTCGAATTGCTATCCGATTCCTTCAGTTTTTTTCTGTGGTTCTATCCATGGTAGGCTCGAACTTTTGTACTGCGCAAACGTTTGATGTGTTTGCGGCGGCTAGCTTAAAACCTGCAATAGAGGAAATAGCCGCAAATTTTATGAAACAGAGTAAGCAAACGCCGCGTCTTTCATTTGCAGCTTCAAGTATCTTGGCGCGGCAAATTGAATATGGCGCACCGGCAGATGTTTTTATTTCAGCAAACCGGGATTGGATGGAGTATTTGCATGCTCTTGGGGTACTTGCACAGCCTCCTCAGGAAATCGCACAGAATCGTTTGGTTTTTGCCTCGATGATTTCTGACCCCTTACAACTTACACTACCTGATATCCTTAAGAGGTTGAATGGTGGGCGGTTAGCCGTACCCCTGATGACCTCGGTCCCCTTAGGTCTGTATGCATCACAAGCTTTACAGAGCTTGGGGTTTCTTGGCAAACTTAAGCCTCACTTAGCCCAGCAGGACAATGCCCGAAGTAGTTTGATATCAGTTTTACGCGGTGAGGTTGCTTTGGGAATTTTGTATGCCAGTGATGTGGCCAGTGTGTCTGGGATTTTTGCCGTTGCTGATATTTCTGCTCAACTGCATGATAGGGTCAGTTATCAAGCTGCACCCATAACGCCGCAAGGGACAAGGTTCGTGGAGTATTTATTGTTGCCGCAAGCGCAGGCTGTGTTCCAAAAATATGCGCTGTCAGCTCAGTGAGTTGGTACGCCCTAAGCCCAGTTGAAATTCAAGCCGTTACGCTTTCGCTTTGGGTAGCTTCTTTTTCTGTCATTGTCAGTCTACCTATAGCAATTGGGGTAGCCTTTCTTTTGGCACGCCGAATATTTTGGGGGCACGGGCTGTTGAATGCGTTAGTGCACTTGCCTTTGGTGCTACCGCCCGTTGTCACTGGGTACCTTTTGTTGATCGCCTTTGGGCGGCAGGGTATTTTGGGTCCGATTTTAGATGCATTAGGACTCCAGTTGGCATTTACCTCGGCTGGTGCAGCTGTGGCCGCTGCTGTTATGGCCTTTCCTTTAATTGTACGTGCTATCCGACTCGCCTTGGAGGCGGTCGACCCAAAGCTAGAGGAAGCTGCCAGCACATTGGGGGCATCACCGCTGCGAGTGTTTGGGTTTGTGACGCTACCATTGATATTGCCTGGAGTTTTAGCTGGGGCTGTTGTGGGCTTTGCCAAAGCCCTAGGGGAGTTTGGCGCAACAATCACTTTTGTGTCTAATATACCGGGTGAAACCCAAACCATTGCTTCTGCAATATACGCTTTGTTGCAGGTGCCGGGCCAGGAGGCTGCTGTGGGCCGCATGATTGGATTTTCGATTATTTTATCTGTTGGTGCGCTACTACTGTCTGAGGTTTTAGCACGTAAGATGGTGCGTAAATGACGGTAGAATTAAATATCCGATTGCAGCGTGGTGGGTTTTTATTGGATGCTGATCTTATTGCACCCCCTGGTGTGACGGTCATTTTTGGCCCTTCAGGAAGTGGTAAAACAACCTTATTGCGGGCTGTCGCAGGTCTCGAATTTATCGATAGCGGTTCTATCTCTATTGATAAAGTTAATATGGCAGGCGTGGCATCACACAGGCGAGCTGTAGGCTATGTTTTTCAAGAGCCCCGACTTCTTCCGCATATAACAGTTTTGGGAAATCTCAAATTTGCGCAAAGGGTGGGCCGTATTGGGGCGGGTGACAACCTTGATGAAGTTATTGATCTGCTGGAACTACAGCCTCTGTTGCAGCGTTATTCTGTGGCGCTGTCGGGTGGCGAAGCCCAAAGGGTTGCTTTGGGCCGTGCGTTGTTGAGTGCGCCAAAATGCCTTTGCTTAGATGAACCTTTGTCTGCACTCGATCATAATTTGAAACAACGTATACTTCCTTACTTTGAACGGTTGCGCGATCATACAAAAATCCCAATTCTTTATGTAACCCATGATGCCGCGGAAATGGCCCGGTTGGCTGACCACATTGTTTTGATGCAGGCGGGTCGAAGTGTCTTATCAGGATCTGTGACTGAGGTTCTTGCGGACCCTTCGGCGGTACCATTTTTGGGGATTCGTGCCGCTGGCACGGTGATTTCAGGGTGTGTTATGCAACCTGATCCGGTCACTGGGCTTGCGATTATGGACTTTGAGGGTGGGCAGCTAACTCTGCCGGACTTGTCCCAAACAGTAGGCCGAAAAATACGTATTCGCATCGCTGCTCAGGATATTATTTTGGCTACTGAGATGCCGAAAGGTTTGTCGGCTCTCAATATATTTAAGGGTGTTATCACCAGCATGCATCGAGGCCAAGGACCGGGTGTAATGGTGCAGTTTAAGGTGGTTGAAACGCTGTTTTTGGCGCGTATAACTCAGCATTCTGCTAAAAAAATGGGATTAGAGTTGGGACAAAATATTTTTGCAATTGTTAAAGCTAGTGCTTTTGACCCTGCGGGAATTGGAACCTAAAATAGAGGTATTTTTTCTTGGGACTTAATTACGTGTTGTAGGCTTTATCCTAGATTTACGAGGTAAAACTTTGGGCTTAGTGGACCAACCCAGTTGATCAGCTAAAACGCGCCGCTTAACTTCTTCAACCTCACCAGGCTTCAATTCACGTAGCTGAAAAGGGCCATAAGAAATTCT
>JAVLEV010000061.1:0-11360 GCA_031920365.1 Planktomarina sp.
CTGGGTGTTGAAAAGGTAGAGCTGGCTGCACTATTTGAGCGGGCGGATTTCATTTCACTCCACGTGCCAAAAACTGAGCAAACTGCCAATATCATTAGTGCTGAAGCGATTGCGAAAATGAAACCTGGAGTGCGCGTGATCAACTGTGCCCGTGGTGGTTTAGTGGATGAGGAAGCATTGGCTGATGCTTTGAAAACTGGGCATGTTGCGGGCGCTGCTTTTGATGTATTTGCAGTCGAACCGGCGATTAATAGCCCACTGTTTAATTTGCCAAATGTAGTTTGTACTCCACACTTGGGTGCGGCCACCACCGAAGCTCAGGAGAATGTGGCTATTCAAGTGGCCGAGCAAATGTCAGACTATCTCCTCACTGGCGCTGTGACCAATGCGTTAAACATGCCATCTGTGACTGCTGAGGAAGCTAAGGTAATGGGGCCATGGTTGGCTCTTGCCGGAAATTTGGGCTCCTTCATCGGCCAAATGACCTCTGAACCGATTAAAGCAATTAATATCCTTTACGATGGGGCCGTGGCCAGTATGAACCTTGAAGCGCTCAACTGCGGTGTAGTCGCAGGTATTATGAAAGCGGGAAACCCAGATGTGAATATGGTTAGTGCGCCTGTAATTGCGCAAGAACGTGGAATCAAAATCAGTACTACCAATCAAAATAAATCAGGTGTGTTTGAAGCCTATATCAAAGTTACAGTTGTCACTGAAACCCGGGAGAGGTCTGTAGCCGGTACTGTGTTTAGTGATGGCAAGCCACGTTTCATTCAGATTAAAGGTATTAATGTTGATGCAGAGATTGGCTCCCACATGTTATATACCACTAACGATGACGTACCAGGCATAATTGGTCTGCTAGGCTCAATCATGGAACAGAATGGCGTGAATATTGCTAATTTTACGCTGGGCCGCGCGACTGAGGGTGGTGAAGCGATAGCAATGCTTTACGTGGACGCAGCAGTCCCTGAAAAGGTGCTCGCTGATTTGGCTGCTACGGATAAATTCAGCCAAGTAAGCCGTTTGGAGTTTGACGTTTCATGAAAAAAATCTATGCGATTGGTGATATCCATGGGCAATTGCGGATGCTTCATAAAGCGCTCGAGTTGATAGAAGTGGATGGTGGCCCCGAGGCCTCCATAGTGTTTCTGGGAGATTATACTGACCGAGGACCA
Source organism: Planktomarina sp. (assembly GCA_031920365.1). Lineage (GTDB taxonomy): Bacteria > Pseudomonadota > Alphaproteobacteria > Rhodobacterales > Rhodobacteraceae > Planktomarina. Next base: position 1,179 of record JAVLEV010000061.1, read on the forward strand.
GACAGCTGTGGGGTCTTAGATTTGCTAATCCAAGGCCGTGACGCGGGCCGTAATTGGATATTCTTAAAGGGCAACCATGATCGGATGTTTGAATGGTTTTTGCAAACTCCATCGCGTGGGGACCCCTATCTATTCTTTGATCTAAGCTGGCTGCATGACCGGTTGGGTGGAAAGAATACCCTCCAGTCTTATGGCTTAGACTTAACCGTCCGCCATCGGTTGAGTGCTCTACACTCCGATGCCCTGAAGGTTGTGCCCAAGGAGCACTATACTTTTCTTGCTGAGTGCCAATTATCTTTTGAAACTGAAGACCTATTTTTTTGCCATGCCGGCATTCGCCCTGGCGTGGCTTTGCATGACCAGAATGAGGAGGATTTATTGTGGATTCGCGCAGATTTTCATGCCCATTTAGCTTTGCATCCTAAGATGGTTGTGCATGGCCATTCACCGGTCGATAAGGCTTGCCATTATGGTAACCGCGTTAACTTAGATAGTGGCTCTGGCTATGGGCATCCGCTCACTGCAGCTGTGTTCGAGGCTGGAGCATGTTACGTTTTAACTCCTGAGGGACGTAAAGAAATTTTTCCGATAGATTGATTTCAAGAATTTTCTACAATCAAAAATGCCATGGCACACCCGTTGGGAGAATAAATAGTATGGGGGCAGTTGGCATCATAACGCGCAGTATCACCGGCGTGTACCAACGCTTTGTTTTCGCCTGATGTGACTTCCAATACACCTGAAATTACCATTAATTGTTCTTTCGCTTTAGGCCCATGTGGAGCGCTGTCAAGCGAGCCGTTAGATTGAAACTCTAATTCATAAACTTCATGTTGGCCTGTTTTTTCAGGAGAATTAAGAATGCGAATTCTGCAACCTTGGCCAAGAGTGCTTATCGTGGGAGTTGAGGCTGCCGGCATAATCTCAATACCGCGTGATTGTACTGGTTCTTCTACCAAATCGGCAAAATCTAATTTTAGAGCTTGGGTAAGGTTCCATAGGGTTGAAACGGTTGGGCTACTTTCTCCACGTTCAATTTGACTGACCATAGATCGCGAAACGCCCGATAGCTCCGCTAAGGCATCCAACGAAAGATTTCTTGCCTTGCGAGATTCTTTTAGGCGAACGGCCATTCGGGTGAGGATATCTTGACGTAAACTCATAGGCGAGTAGCTCTTTAATTATAGATAGTTTTGAAAGGCCTCTAAAACAGCAACATAAACATCCCGTTTGAATGGAACTATTGCATCAGGCAGGTCGCTTGGTGCAATCCATTTCCAGACTGAAAACTCAGGTTCTTTGGTATCAATATTGATATCGGAATCATCGCCCATAAAGCGCATCAAAAACCATTTTTGCTTTTGACCACGATATTTTCCATCCCAGAGTTTGGAGATCAAATCTGCTGGTAACTCGTAGGGGATCCATCCTTGCGTTTGAGCTATAATGGTCACTTTATCCCTAGTGATGCCAGTTTCTTCTTCGAGTTCTCTTAAAGCGGCTTCTTGGGCATCCTCACCGGGGTCAATACCTCCCTGAGGCATTTGCCAAGCATCGGCATAATGTTTCAGCCTTTGTGCTACGAACACTCCACCAGATTTATTAAGGACCATCATGCCCACATTGGAGCGATATGGCAGATTTTCTATATCTGTTTGCAACATTGTCTATTGCCTTGGCTGGATAGCGGATATGCCTTTGAGTAAGTCAATGGCATAAGCTAATTGAAAGTCATCCTTGCGCAACTTTGCGGTTTCTTCTGCGGTGGCGCGCTCGGCTTCAATCTGAGTGCGTTCAGCATCAGAAATGCTATCATTGTCAAGTGAGCCTCGCAGATCAGCTTCACTTCGCATTTTCTTTTGCTCCTCTTCAGGTTCGTCATTTTTTGGTGTGCGGCGGGGTTGCTCAACGATTATATTTGGAGATACGCCAAGTGCTTGAATTGAGCGGCCTGAGGGTGTGTAGTAGCGGGCTGTAGTTAGTCGCATTGCGCCCTCACCGGGTAATGGCATGATTGTTTGTACAGACCCTTTGCCAAAGCTCTTGGTTCCAACAACAATCGCGCGGTGGTGATCTTGCAAGGCACCCGCAACTATCTCTGATGCAGAAGCAGAGCCACCATTGATCAGTACAACAATGGGTTTACCCTGTGCTAAATCTCCGGATTGGGCATTCCAACGGTCACCTGTGGCCGGATCGCGCCCACGGGTCGACACAATCTCACCTTTTTCTAGGAAAGCATCTGAGACCATAATTGCCTGGTTCAAAAGACCCCCTGGGTTATTGCGTAGATCAACTACAAAGCCGTTTATATTTTCGATGCCACCAGCTGCTTCAATTTGTTTAGCGATTCCGTCTCTCAGATTTGGATAGGTTTGCTCGTTAAAGGTGCTAACTCGCATCACAATAGTTTGGCCAATTGATCTATCACGCACGGCTGTAAGTTTAATTGTGTCACGAATAATGCTTATGTCAAAGGGCTCAGGTTCATCCTCTCGTACAATGGTAATGATGATTTCAGAGCCGACTGGGCCACGCATCAATTTCACGGCGGCGTCCAAAGTGAGCCCAAGTAGGCCTTCGCCGTCAACGTGAGTGATGAAATCACCTGGCTCGACACCAGCTTCAGCGGCTGGAGTTTCGTCTATGGGGGTGATGACTTTCACAAACCCATCTTCCTGTGTGACCTCAATGCCAAGACCTCCGAAGGCGCCCCGCGTTTGAACGCGCATGTCGTCTGCATCGTCGGGTGAGAGATAGCTTGAGTGGGGATCTAGCGAGGTCAGCATTCCGTTTATAGCGGCCTCAATCAGCTTAGCATCGTCCACATCTTCAACATATTTTTCTCGGATACGGTCAAAAATATTACCAAATAATTCAAGCTGCTGGTAGGTTTTTGCTTGGTCTGTTTCACTGGCTAAAAGCGGGCCTGCCATCTGTGGCGCAACAACTATTCCAATTAGCCCACCCACCACAGCTGCAATCAAAAACTTTTTCATTCTACTATCCTTATTGCGCAGTGAATTATCGAGTTAGCCCACTGGCGTTACGTCAGCTTATTTCTAATACATAAAGCCTGTCTTGCGTCAGCTTTCTAGCCCCTTGTTCATTGTATGTCATATATAAGGTCCAAAAAGCGCTCACATCTTAGATATAGAGCGTAACATATGGAAGACGACGATTAAAGACAGTCCAGTGGCTGATCTGACTGCTGATTTGATTGTCTGAGTAACGATACGCCTGTCATCTCGGGTGGTTGTGAAAGTCCCATAAGCTCAAGCAACGTGGGAGCGACATCTGCTAATCGACCCGACGATAAAGTGCGGCCGTCTGCCAAGCCCACGGCAAGAATTGGAACTAAATTAGTGGTGTGGGCAGTATGCGGCCCGCCGGTGTGGGGATCAATCATCATTTCACAATTGCCGTGATCAGCGGTCAGGATCATTGCACCATTTACTTTTTCTAGTGCTGTTAGAACTTGGCTCAGCCCCTTGTCCACGGCTTCACAGGCGGCAATAGCAGCTTGGAGATCGCCAGTGTGGCCCACCATATCAGGGTTAGCATAATTTGTTATGATCAAATCATAGCCGGCTTCGATAGCTTCTACAAATTGATCTGTAACTTCACCTGCCGACATTTCCGGTTGTAAATCATAGGTTGCCACTTTTGGGGAGGCCGGCATGACACGATCTTCGCCTACATCAGGGGCTTCTTGGCCGCCGTTCATGAAGAAGGTGACATGCGGATATTTTTCTGTTTCTGCAAGACGAAACTGCCATTTCCCGTGCTTAGCTACCCAAGTACCCAAGCAGTTAGGAATATTGCGTTTTGGGAAAGCGGCGGTGAGATAGGCATCATGGGAGTCAGAATAGCATACCATCCCTAATTTTGCAGCTAGGTTTGGCCGAGGTCCGGTGTCAAACTCCGCGAAACTGGGGTCGCAAAGGGCAGCAAGAATTTCGCGTGCGCGATCAGCTCTGAAGTTGAGGCAGAACAGACCGTCTTCGGGCATTAGTCCGGCGTAATCCCCGATTACACTTGCCGGTATGAATTCATCAGTCTGGCCTGTGGTATAGGCTTGCTCTATTACTGCGTTTGGTGTTGCCCCCTTGGGGCCTTCAGCGTTTGAAATGGCCGCGAACGCGGTTTGGATCCGCTCCCAACGGTTGTCGCGATCTAGCGCAAAATAGCGGCCAATCACCGTACCAATACGCGCTCCATTGGGTAGATTTTTTTCTAAGGTTTTGAAGTAATCCTTGGCTGAGGTGGGGCTGACATCACGGCCATCTGTAATTGCGTGAATCGTCACTGGAATGTTTAGAGCCGTGAATATTTGGGTGGCCGCCAGCATGTGGTTGATATGTCCATGTACGCCACCGTCGGAGACCAGCCCAATAAGATGAGCGGTGCCTAAAGTGCCGCGCAAGGTTGCTGCAAAGTCCAAAATAGCAGTATTTTCGAAAAAACTCTGGTTCTCAATTGCCAGATCAATTTGCCCCAAATCCATGGCTACGACGCGACCGGCACCAATATTAGTGTGGCCTACCTCTGAATTTCCCATCTGCCCGCTGGGTAAGCCTGCATCCGGGCCGTGAGTTATTAATGTGGCATTGGGGCAACCAGCCATGAGGCTATCGAACGTAGGCGTATAAGCTAACGCGGGAGCATTTCCAACCTTAGTCTCGCTCAACCCCCATCCATCCAAAATACAAAGTACAACAGGTTTCATGGGTGGCTCCTTTGTTATTCACACCTGTTTACCTGATCTGTGACTGTGTTCCACCGTTTTGTAACCATGAGACTCGACTCTAAGTTTCAACCTTCTGTATAGAGAACATAAAGAGAACAAATTTATTATAAATGCCACATCGACGCATCTTATCATTATGGTTCCCCCGGATGGGAGCAGAACGGCTGTTGCGACAGGCCCGTATGACGGAAGAGCAGCCTTTTGCAGTAGTCCGAGATACTGGACAAATGCAGGTGATTTCGTCACTTTCAGTCAGTGCTGAGGGTTGGGGGCTTACGCATGGGCAGCCGGTGCGCGACGCTATTGCGATGTGCCCTGATCTCATTACTCGTATACAGAATTTACAGCTCGAAGCGGGGTTTCTGACCAGCCTGCGCCGTTGGGCTGGTAAATTTTCTCCTTGGGTAGCGGAAGAGGTTCCAGAGTCACTTGTGATTGATATCACCGGCTGTGCGCATTTGTTTGGGGGAGAGCTGGACGTAATCCAGCAGGTGGAATTAGATTGTCGCGACCTTGGCCTTTCTGTGCGTATTGGTATGGCTGATACCAAAGGTGCCGCTTGGGCTTTGGCGCACTATGCGGGTCAACCTCTCGGTTTTTGCCGTACTGGTGATGCTATCGATCAGGAGGCCCCAGCCACCCGAGCCCGAGCCGTTAAGCGCCAGAATTGGGAGCGGGGCGGTCAGCCGCCGCGACTTCAGTCGAGGCAGGGTGGATCTGGTCGTATAGCAGCATCAGGTTTTACACGGCAGGCGCTTGCCGCTTTACCTGTTGCTGCTTTGCGGTTGGAGGATCACGTGATTGCCTCACTTAACCGGTTAGGGTTGCGCCGTGTTGAGAATTTGATGGACCAACCCCGTGCGGCCATTGCACGACGCTTTGGCAAGGGCACAGTCTACCGGATGGATCAGGCCTTGGGTGTAGCCCCTGAGCCTGTCAGCCCTGCAAAGCAATCGTTACATTTTGCTTGCCGGTTAACTTTGCCAGAACCAATCGGCTTGATAAAGGATATGCTGGCTGCTTTGGATAAACTACTACCACGGCTTGCAGCTAGTTTGAGAGCCAAGGGACGTGGCGTACGGCGATTGCGGCTTGAGGCTTATCGCACTGACCATACTATGCAGTTTGTAGAGGTTGGACTGGCCCGCCCTTCGGATGATGTGGCCCGGATGCGGCCACTTTTAATAATAAAATTGGAGGAAATTGAAGCAGAGTTTGGAATTGATGTATTGCGGGTGGTCGCGGCGCAGACTGAACCTATCTACGCCCATCAGCATAAGGTTAATATTGAAGCCGGTAATGTGGTGGCCGCTCGTTTATCGCAAAAAACTGAGCTTGATGATCTTATCGGAAAATTAGGCGCGCGGATTGGGCTAGAGGCGATTACACGCCTGCATCCAGGTGATAGTCATATTCCTGAAAAGGTAGCACAGGTGCTTGCGGCAGCCTGGTCAATTCCACAGATGGATTGGCCTGTAGTGTCGCGTGCACGGCCGTTAATTTATTTTCAGCCTGAACCTGTAGTTGCGGCGGAGGTGTCGAAGGTGCCGTTACACTTTAAGTGGCGCGGGCAAACCTATGAGTTACAAAGTGCGCAGGGCCCCGAACGCATCGCTCCTGAATGGTGGCTAGCAGAGCGGGCATGGCGCAGTGGCACTCGAGATTACTGGCAGGTAGTAACTAAATCTGGAGACCGGCTTTGGCTTTATTTTGCTCATGGGGGTGAAATATCGGGCGGCTGGTTTTGCCATGGCCGTTTTGCTTAGAGCCGCCTAAACTTAGCTTTCTCAAGATAATAAAATATAGGATACGCCCTGCGTATCTGCGTGGGAAGTAGAAATGTCATACCCCATTTTATGGACTTAAACCTTGGGTTAAAAGGGCGTTGTGATTGTGCTAAGTAATAACTGGAAAGGCTATTTCAGTGCAGGTCGATGGTAGGGTTGATTAAAAATAGATTTGACGCAACTATAATGTCATGAATATCGTAACCATAAAATCAGAATCCTTAGAAAAAATTACTGAAAATATTACTTTTCACCGCCTGGAACTGGCTCCAATTTTAAGCCTTTATGGACGTATGGTTGCGGCTGGTGAGTGGCGGGACTATGGGATTTCGTACCTACGTGAGGTGGCGGTTTTCTCAGTTTTTAAACGAACAGCTGAAAACCCGCTTTATCGAATCGAAAAACGCCCCAAGCTACGCAGCAAGCAGGGTATGTATTCGCTGATCGGCACGCAGGGTCAGGTTCTAAAGCGCGGCCATGATCTTAAGTCAGTTTTAGGTGTGTTGGAACGTAGGTTGATCCGCATAGTCGAATGAGACTGCTAAAGCCGTGCGCGGTGTACGATGGGCCCATCTCCTGCATCTGAGATACGCTCTACTGTGGTTTCAATTCCTTCAACTGTTACCGCCATTGCATGCGCATTAGCATGGATTAACTTATCGGCACTGATGGTTAAGGCGACGTGACCTGGCCAAAAAACCAATTGACCTTTGGCCCAAGCCCCACTGAAAGATGGAAAAAATTCTTGCTGTGGCCCAGTGTCGCCTGGGCATTCGCTGCCACAGGCTAAACAAGCAGCCTGCACTAGTCCTGAGCAATCAATTCCGGATGCAGAATTTCCTCCCCAAAGATAGGGCGCACCTAAAAACATCATGGCGACTTGGATGGGATCACTGAAAAATGTACCAATGGGGCGTAGATGTTGGTTAGGAATAAAGCCCTTTGTAGTTTTACAAAATTTTCCGCTTTGTGCTGTTACGGTCACTTGGGCACCAAAAGGCAGGGACACTTGATTCATAGATTTTAAATTTGGCGTCGCATAGGCATGGCTAAAAAGGGTACTGACCCAATGGGAGTTGGCTGTAGCTGGCTCTAAATCTGCCGTTCTAACATAGCCTTGATAGCCGTCTTTTTCGGCCCTGCCATGGCTCCAATCTCCATCTTGCTTACTTAGGTGAAACGCCTCGCCCAGAAGCAGTTGCCGATCGCGTGAACCATCGACGCCGCGGCACAAGTCCGCCAGGCTCGTTTTTATTTGATGGACTACCTTCATAGATTTAAAATTTCAGGCAATGCTTGGAATAGCGCTCGTGTTCCTTGGCCAACTCCACCTTTGGGGCGGGCTGGGGCCGCAGTGGGCTGCCAGCCATAGCAATCGAAATGCACAAATTGGACTGTGTCAGTTACAAAACGTTGTAGAAATAGCGCTGCGGTTGTCGCACCGGCGAAGCCACCGGACGGTGCATTGTCCAGATCTGCAATACCTGGCTCGATCATGGCCTCATACGGCGCATGTAGAGGCAATTGCCACACGGGATCATCAACCGTGGAGGCGGCTGTGGCGATGGCGTGGCTGAGGGACACATTCCCTGTAAAATATGGAGCAATGTCCGGCCCCACGGCCACTCGCGCCGCGCCAGTGAGCGTGGCCATGCATATCATCAGATCGGGCGGTGTTTCATCGGCCAAGGCCAAAGCATCCGCCAAAACCAAACGGCCTTCGGCATCGGTATTATTGATCTCAACGGTGAGGCCTTTGCGGCTGATGAGAATATCTTGTGGGCGAAAGGCATCGCCGCTGATTACGTTTTCCACAGCTGGGATCAACATCCGCAGTTGCAAAGGCATTTTGCTGGCCATGATCATCTTGGCCAGTCCCATGACATGGGCGGCGCCTCCCATATCTTTCTTCATCAATCCCATTGAGGCCCCCGGTTTGATATTTAACCCGCCGGTGTCAAAACATACGCCCTTGCCCACCAGCGTCAGCCTTGGCCCACTAGTGCCCCAAGTCATATCGATCAACCGTGGTTCGCGCGATGAAGCCCGTCCTACAGCATGGATCATGGGGAAGTTTTGGGCTATGAGGTCTTTTCCCTTTACTACGCTAATTTGAGCGCCATGCTCATTGGCCAAATCTCTGACCGCGGCCTCTAGTTCTTCTGGCCCCATATCGTTGGCAGGGGTGTTGATCAGATCGCGTGTGAGAAACTCGCCCTCAATAATTACTTGTAGATTTTGTTCATCACATCCGGGGGGGCATAATAACTCAGCTTCTGGAGCGGCATTTGCGGCATAGCGTTTGAAACGATATTTGCTAAGCGCAAAGCCTAGAGAAAATTCCTGCGCAACCTTGGGGTCTGGATCTACAAGTTCAAATACAGCCTTTGGTAAGTTTGCAATATCTGCAACCGCACCAAAGCGCTTGCGCTTGCGGGCGCTGGCATCGCCCAACCCTATGGAGAGTAATATGGGAAGCCCGTTTTGTGTGACGTACAGTATCTGACCTAGCTTGCCGGTCCAGCTTTGACTTGCAGCAGAGTTTTGTGTCCGTGTGCCTTGTGCTTTTAGCCAGGCTTCCGCATCGGCACTTGCCACGAGATGTAACGGAACTGCTCGCGACGAGGGGTTTGCGAAGATATTCGGCATGCGTGGCATTGGAGCGTCCTTTGATTAATGTTTGTGTAAAGGTAATCATCGTGATTGGTTAAATGCAATGCAGACTGAGTATCTTATGGGAAAAATCTAAACTAGCGCCTCTAAAGTTAGCTGCTTTTGATTTAAAATAGATTCTAAAATTATAAATAATGTTAAGTTTTAACTCTCGAATTTTGTGGAGTTATTTGATAGGTTAATCCAAATAAATAAGTAAGGGCGCCCATGGACTTTGTGAAACCACTGCCGACCTATTTAGTACAACGCTACCATGGCTGGAAAGCTACCACCTTTGAGCACAATCATGCATGGTATCGTAGGCTCGCAAGTGAAGGCCAACGGCCGCGAGCGATGGTGATTTCATGTTGTGACAGCCGCGTTCACGTGACCGCTATTTTTGGGGCCGAGCAGGGTGAATTTTTTATTCATCGCAATATTGCCAACTTGGTACCAGCCTATCTTCCCGATGGAGAACCGCATGGTACTTCTGCAGCTGTTGAATATGCTGTAACTGCACTTAATATATCGCACATTATTGTTTTGGGGCATTCCAATTGTGGGGGTGTTAAGGGATGCCACGATATGTGTACAGGGCTTGCGCCCGAGCTAGAAAAAAGTAGTAGCTTTGTGGGTCGTTGGATGGATATTTTACGCCCAGGGTTTGAGCGTGTAAAACATATGCCCGATGAAGTAGAACGCGTGGCGCGGCTTGAACGCGAGGCGGTTATAGTTTCTGTCGAAAACCTTATGACCTTTCCTTTTGTTAAGAGTGCCGTAGATAAAAGCGAGCTGACCCTTCATGGACTTTGGACTGATATCGCTGAGGGTACTTTAGAACAGTTTGACACGACTCTTCAGGACTTTGCACGCATCTAACTTGCCACGTCTAACGCCCCAAACAGTAAAGGGACATTAGATAATTAGTAGGTTTTAGTTAACCTTTTTTTAGTACTTTATTGGCTAACACTTCGGCAATTTGTACGGCGTTCA
>JAVLEV010000062.1:0-1305 GCA_031920365.1 Planktomarina sp.
CACATGTAAGCACATGTAATATGAGTAAAATGCCTTATTTTACTACTTTATGCTACTTTGTAAGATATTTGGTGGTACCCAAGGCCGGACTCGAACCGGCACGCCCGTTAAAGCGGGGGATTTTGAATCCCCTGCGTCTACCATTCCGCCACTTGGGCCCATTTTTTCGTTATATTTTGTGGATTTTCGGCCTTAAATCTACCAATATTGATTTGATATTGCGTGTACTAAACAACTACCAATCATAGCGGGCGATTCAAAGTGTCAGAAAACATAACACAACGAACACTGAGCAGGATCGAACCCGAAGGAACAGGTAAGCGATACTTCGTATCTGACTCGAAACTTGTAAGTTGCATTACAGAGGTTTCTGCAAAGGGTAAAGCCAGTTATTTTTAGAAACTTAGCTAACAGGTAGGCGCGCGCCAACCCACAAAAAAATAGTTCTATTAATATAGATGCTGAGTTGGCATAGACGCGCAAATATCATGTTCACTATGTCAAAAAAACAGTGCTTGATTGCTAAGTATTCAAGACCAGAAAATGCATCATTAGCCTATTTTTTTGAGCTTAATTATTTAGCGCATAAAGTCAGGAAACCCTGGCAATCCGATGCGTGTTCCCATTAGTTTGACAGCACCAGTAATTTCATAAAACGGTTCCTATTTACCCCATGGGCAGAGCACTTCGACCCGTTGCCGGCCAAGTTTATTCAATGTTTTTATATTATTTTCATAAATCTTTTTAGGGTCTACAAAGTGATCTAGGGCTTTAGTCATTTGAGATTGACGTAGAAGATGTATGGTTGGATAGGGTGAGCGATTAGTGAAGTGGCTAAGATCGTCAGTAGCAGTACCCTCAAATTTATATCGGGGATGAAATGATGCTAATTGCACATGCTCTGCCAGTTTTGCCTGCTCCAATAGCTGCTGAAACCAATCGAGTAAGTCGAGGTAATCATCAAACACGTCTAGGCCTTGGGTAAACATAAGTAAGCTAGTGGCAACGTCATTTTCGTCAGCTCCAAGCAGACGCTGTAACTCATTAACATAGAACTGCTTTAATTGTTCGTCGGTGGTGGCATCACAAATGGCATAATACACTTGGTCTTGAGCTATAACACTGCAGGAAAATGGGCATAGATTTAGCCCTACTACCACTTGCTCAAGCCATCGACGGGTATTTTGCACTATGTCTTGGTGAGCTATTGATAGTGTCTGACAGCCAAGCTTATTGATACCTTGGATCCTTTTTTGTTTGCCTAAATTAAAGAGCTTACTGTGCCTACATCTCTAGTTCATTCGC
>JAVLEV010000062.1:1405-7522 GCA_031920365.1 Planktomarina sp.
TTTTTGTTTGCCTAAATTAAAGAGCTTACTGTGCCTACATCTCTAGTTCATTCGCAAAAGCAATATCCTTCGAAACGGCGCAGTTACAGGCGTCCATTGTCTCATACTATCACCCAGCATAATGCAGATAAATATCCATTAGCATACTATACTGCTTCCCCATATCAAACATCAATCTACGCCACTCTTATCATGCCTCAATATTGCCACCCAAAAAAGCTAAACTCTAAATTTTTTAGTAATGGGAGACGGGTAAGACGTCCTACCCTAAGGGGATACACCGGCAGTCGAAAAAGGCTTAGCGTGTGATGACACTCTAAACAAAAGGTGCATAAAAATTAAATGCGTCAGGTTCACGCTGCATACAACTAACCGACGCCACTTGCATCTACTTCCGTACTTGAAACCTAATTTGATCTGTTACTTAATAAAAAGCTGTGGCATTATTTATTTATATAATTAGTTAAGGCATAGAATGATAAAACACATGTATGACTGGACGCTCTCAATGGCTGAGCATCCCCGAGCCATCTGGATCTTAGCCTTTGTAGCCTTTATCGAAAGCTCATTTTTCCCGATTCCACCAGATTTACTTTTAATCCCACTTATCCTCGCAGCACCCACGCGAGCTTTTTGGATTGCGTTTATAGCAGTAGTAGCATCAGTAGCGGGTGGCGTGTTCGGCTATCTAGTCGGGGCGTTCGCATTTGAAGCCATTGGTAAGCCTATCTTGGATAGCCTAGGAAAAGCGGGCAATGTCGAAGAATTCAACGATAAGTTTAACGCGTATGGGCTTTGGGCTATATTGGTAGCCGGCGTTACCCCCTTCCCGTTTAAAGTAATCACTATCATGTCCGGCTGGACGTCAATGCCCTTTGGTATTTTTCTTGTAAGCGCAATTGCTGCGAGGTCTCTAAGGTTTTTTGCAGTCGCAACTTTACTCTACTTTTTTGGATCACCCATTCGTGATTTCATAGAACGCCGCCTAGGGCTGGTGTTTACGCTGTTTGTAGTCATATTAATTGCAGGCTTATTCGCAATTCAGTTAATGTAATTTAGGGCACTATATGTTTTCGCTATCACCACGCAAAATGGCGCTTTATGCCGCCGCAGGATCGACAGGCTTACTTGCAGGGGCTTATGTTTTTCAAGCCTTGGGCTATGCGCCCTGTCAAATGTGTTTTTGGCAACGATACCCACACGCACTGGCTGCACTTATCGGGTTAGTTTTAATAGCAATCCCAAGCCGGATATTAATAGCCAGTGGCGCTTTGGCAACCTTCGTTACGTCGGCCCTCGGGTTATTTCATGCTGGCGTTGAGCAGAAATGGTGGGACGGACCGGCATCTTGTTCTGGCAATGGCAATGGATTGTTAGGCCTTTCTGGCAACGACCTGCTAGCCACCAATGTGCTAGACAAAGTTGTGATGTGTGACGAAATCTCATGGGCATTTATCGGCCTATCAATGCCAGCTTGGAACGCACTTTTATCTGCGTTTTTATGCGGGATATGGCTAATTGCTCTAAGGCGATCGTAGCCTAACGATCTCCACAGGTTTTGCGGCTCACCAAAAACCACTACGACCTTCGCCACGCAACATCAAAATAGCATATATATTTTGGTATAAAATTTAATTATAAAGCAGGACATTTGCCTCAAAGTTGATTTGAGCGTGTTGAAAGCAATCAAAGCAATTGCATCGCATATGTTTGGGCAGTACTACTATGTACAACTATATATGGGATAATCCCGGACAGGCGGCCAGAATGACAGATGATACAGACACACCCGACAGCGGCGAAACAACAGCTACGGTAGTCTCTGCCTACGATGGCCCGTCAATTAGCATAACTGAGGAGATGAAGACCTCATATCTTGACTATGCAATGAGTGTAATTGTAAGTCGTGCAATACCGGATCTACGCGATGGTTTAAAGCCTGTTCACCGACGTATCTTGTATGCGATGCACGAAACTAATAACACACACGACAAACCTTACCGAAAATCTTCACGGCCTGTAGCAGAAGCGATGGGTAAATATCACCCACACGGTGATAGCGCAATTTATGATGCTTTGGTTCGGATGGCTCAAGATTTTTCGATGTCTCTGGTGCTGCTTGATGGTCAAGGCAACTTTGGGTCGATGGATGGAGATAAAGCCGCCGCCTATCGTTATACCGAAGTGCGTATGGAGAAAACAGCTCAAGCACTTTTGGCCGATATTGACAAAGACACCGTGGATTTTCAACTTAACTACGATGGCAAAGATACAGAGCCCACAGTATTGCCTGCACGTTATCCAAATATGTTGGTTAATGGCGCAGGCGGTATCGCCGTTGGTATGGCGACAAATATTCCACCACATAACCTTGGGGAAGTTGTAGATGCTACCTTGGCCTTGATTGAAGATCCGGACCTTACATCAGAACAATTAATTGAATATATTCCTGGGCCTGATTTCCCAACGGGTGGTGTCATGCTAGGCCGCACAGGAGCACGCAAAGCCTATCTCGAGGGGCGTGGCAGTGTTATAAATCGTGCCAAGACCCGCTTTGAAGAACTGCGCAAAGACCGCTGGGCGATTATTATCGAAGAGATCCCATACCAGGTAAACAAGGCGGCGATGATCGAAAAAATTGCGGCCGAAGTCCGTGATAAGCGCATAGAGGGTGTGTCGCATGTCCAGGACGAGTCTGATCGCAACGGCGTTCGGGTAGTGGTAGAGCTAAAGCGCGATGCAACCGCAGAAGTGGTCCTCAATCAGCTGTTTCGCTATACTCCAATGCAAACATCCTTTGGCTGTAATATGCTTGCGCTGAATGGAGGCCGTCCAGAGCAGTTGACACTACGTAGGTTTCTTACTTGCTTTATTGACTTTCGTGAAGAAGTTGTCGCTCGTCGTACAGCTTTTGAATTACGAAAAGCGCGGGAGCGGAGCCATGTTTTGTGTGGGTTAGCTGTAGCCGTTACTAATGTTGATGAAATTGTTGCCACAATCCGTAAATCAAGTGATGCAGCTGAGGCGCGTAAGCAATTAATGGAACGCCGCTGGCCAGCTGAGGATATAGCAAGTTATATTCGCTTAATAGACGATCCAACCCAGAAAATGAATGATGATGGAACGTATAATCTGTCAGAAGCACAAGCCCGCGCTATTTTAGAGTTACGTCTTCAACGATTAACGCAAATTGGTGTGAAAGAAGTCACTGATGAGCTAAAAATACTAGCTATAAAAATCAAAGAATATTTAGAAATCCTGTCGTCCCGCGAACGTATTATGAGCATTATCGCTGAAGAGTTGACTGAAGTGAAAACTAATTTTGCCGTGCCACGTCGGACAGAGATCATCGAGTGGTCTGGCGATATGATGGACGAAGATTTGATAGAACGCGAAGAGATGGTTGTGACAGTCACTGCTGGCGGTTATATCAAGCGGACTGCATTGACCGATTTTCGTGCCCAAAAACGTGGTGGCAAGGGCCTACAGGGCATGTCAACCAAAGACGAAGATGTTGTCACTACATTGTTTGTTGCTAACACCCATACCCAACTTTTGTTCTTTAGCACAGACGGTATGGCCTATAAAATGAAAACTTGGCGCTTGCCAATGGGGGGCCGCACCGCCAAAGGCAAGGCTATTGTAAATATTCTACCTATCCCATCCGGAGTTTCAGTTGCAGCGGTTATGCCTGTAGACCGTGAAGAAGTGGATTGGGGTGATTTACAAATCGTGTTTGCAACTACTCAAGGAGACGTGCGTCGTAATCGCCTATCCGATTTCACAAATGTGCGCTCTAATGGAAAAATTGCTATGAAACTTCCAGAGGGAGTTGAGCTGGTTAATGCAGGCATCTGCAGCGAAGATGATGACGTTATGCTAACTACCGACAGTGGTAGGGCCATTCGGTTTTCATCTACAGATCTAAGAGTGATGAACTCGCGAGCTTCAACAGGAGTGCGTGGTATTAGGCTCACGGGCAATGACCGCGTTGTATCCATGTCTGTGATCCGGCATTTTGAAGCAACCCCAGAAGAACGGGCTGCCTATCTAAAAATGCGCCGCGCAATGGCAGGCGTCAGTGAAGATGAAGCGAGCGAGGACGATGTGCCAGCCGATCCAAATTTCAGCCAGGAACGCTACGCAGAAATGGCTGCAGTCGAAAATCTGATACTCACGATCACCCGTGGTGGCTCTGGCAAACTTTCTTCAAGTCATGACTATCCAGTGAGGGGCCGTGGCGGTATGGGCGTAACAGCTATGGACAAAGCAATGCGTGGTGGTGCTGTTGTGGCTAGTTTCCCAGTCGAGATGTCTGATCAAATTATGTTGGTGACCAGCAATGGTCAATCAATACGCTGTCCAATTAATGGTATTTCGTTTCGATCACGCAGCGCTGGTGGCGTGCGTGTGTTCAATACCAGTGGAGATGAGAAAGTTGTCAGTGTAGCTTACATCCCCGATCAGGGTGATGAATCAGATGAAGAGCCTAATGAAAACTTGAAAGCCGAACAATAGCTTATAATATAATACTGAGCGGAGAGCTTTCTGCGCTCAGTATTTTCACCTAAAGATCGTAAATATCTGAAAATTTTCTTTGTAGGTACGCCAGCAACGGCGCCTCGGAAGGCTCAAAACCACAGGCATCTGAAACTGTTTTACGTGGGAGCTTCAGAGCGCCATGGCATTGTAAGCTATCGCGCAGCCAATCTGTTGCTGGCACCAAGTTTCCAACACGTAAATCATCATCAAGCGTTGGACAGTGTTGTCGCAGCGTCTCATACAGGCAACCTGCATAGACATTTCCCAGAGAATAGGTTGGAAAGTAGCCAAATAATCCGACCGACCAATGCACATCTTGCAAACAGCCTTGCGAGGCGGAGGTCACTTTGTAACCAAAATCAGCATAAAACCGATCATTCCAGGCGGCCTCAAGATCTTTTACCTGCAAATCACCGGAGACTAATGCGCGCTCTAAGTCAAACCGTAATAAAACATGCAGATTATATTGCACCTCATCCGCTTCAGTCCTAATAAATCCATTACCTACTGAATTGACTGCTTTGTAAAAAGCCTCTGGCGTCTGAATTCCAAAATCACAAAAATTCTGCTGCATGTGTCCAAATAGGAATTCTGTAAAGGCACGGCTTCGGCCCAATTGATTTTCATATATCCGTGACTGGCTCTCATGCACACCCATTGAAGCACCCTGCCCTATTGATGTGAGTGAATATTTAGGATCAACATTTTGTTCATAGCAGCCATGGCCCACCTCGTGGATGGTAGAATAGAAGCAATTAAATGGATCTTCCTCGTTTGTGCGCGTGGTAATTCGTACGTCTTGGCCTGAACCTGAGGAAAACGGATGTACAGCCTTATCAATTCGACCACGGGTAAGATCATAGCCAAAGGTTTTAGCTAAAAGAGCCGAAAGCTTAAGCTGAGCCTGCTCGTCAAATAATCCAACTAGCTTTCGGGCCGGTTCTTTTTCCAAAATTGACCCACGCAATTCTACCAGGCCTGGGCGCAATACACCAAACATTTGCTGCAACTCGGTCGCCGAGGACCCTGGTTCGTAGTCTCCAAGCATTGTATCGTAAACATCACCACCAGCGGCGAGAGCTTGACCCTCTTGACGTTTCAAAGCCAAAATCTCTTCAAGCAAAGGTGAAAACGATTCGAAGTCATCTGCAGCACGGGCCACAGCCCATTTACCTTGCGCGACAGAAGTAGTTCTGGCGAGCGCCTCGGCTAGGTCGCCAGGCACTTTTTCAGCGCGTTCATAAGTTCTCTTAATCTCGCGCAATTGCGCTTGGGTCACTACGTCTCCAGATTTAGTATCGATTTCCGCCAACCAACTGCCTACACGGCCATCACATCGCCGGGCGTGCAGCACACCTTCAAGAGCTGCAATTTCAGAGCCTCTTTGATCCGCAGACCCATAAGGCATCATAGTTTCCTGGTCCCAACTCAACCGGCCCGCTACTTGGCTTAAGGCTTGAGTTTGATTATCAAAATGAAGAAGATTAGTTAATGCATTCATGATTTAAGCCTCACAGAAGTTGCTATTGGATACCCTGCCAAAAATCGACCGCGTATAACTGACAGCCAAAGAAG
>JAVLEV010000062.1:7622-11279 GCA_031920365.1 Planktomarina sp.
TTGCTATTGGATACCCTGCCAAAAATCGACCGCGTATAACTGACAGCCAAAGAAGGATAGCAGTAAACTGATGCAGAATTGCCAGATTCCAAGGCGATGAATTCATGACCGTGACTATACCCAAAATCATTTGTACTAAGAGTAACAGACCCACTTTACTAAAAGCTGAGCGGGTTAATTTGTGAGTAGAGGTTCTAGCGCGTAAGCCTACCACAATACCAAATACAAATAATAAATAGGCGCTAGTACGGTGAATAAATTGCACTAAGCCATCATCTTCAAAAAAATTCCGCCACCATGGGCTCAAACTAAACAGGTCGGGCGGCAGAAAACTACCAGCCATTAAGGGCCAATCAGTATAGTTGCGACCAGCATCAATGCCCGCAACTAAGGCGCCTAACAAAACCTGCAATGCTACAAAATGCATTAAGCCAGTAGACATGCCAAATAGCTTAACCTCACGAGTACGCCTAGCTTGCAGAAGCTCTACTTCAGACCGCCCAAGCAGCTGTAAAATCCAAAAAATATAGCCTAACAACGCGAAAGCGGCACCGAGATGCGCCATAAGCCAATATGAGGCTACATCAATCCGCACACCATCTAAACCAGAATTTACCATGAGCCAGCCAATGAAACCCTGCAGACCAATAAATGGTCCAATCACAAAGAGCGAAAGTCGTCGTGTTTTTGGCACTTTTCCAAATGCTAACAGGATCGCAAAGCCAACCAGCCAAACCAGCCCTATAAACCTTCCCAATTGCCGATGTCCCCATTCCCACCAGAAAATAGTTTTAAATTCAGCAAGGCTCATAGCATTATTTTGCAAGGTAAATTCCGCTGTTGTTTTATAAGCAGCAAAAGAAGCCTCCCAGGCGGCTAAACTCATGGGTGGTACGGCACCCATCACCGGATCCCACTCAGTTATAGACAAACCGCTATCCGTCAAACGGGTTAGTCCACCCACCGTAATCATGACAGTTATCAAAGTGACTAAGGCTCCGAGCCACAAGCGAACAAAAAAACGATTAGAATTATGATCACGTTTTATAGCCCCGACAGCTCCAGCCGTAGTTTTAACATCGTTTCCAACGTCTTCGAAAATACTGCGTTTATCAGACATGTTTTGCCCCTCTGTTGAGGCTTAATCTAGGGCTGCTAGAGGTCGCATTCAACCGCGCTCTTTCCATCGGACCATTTGGCGCATAATACCATGCAACATCTGCACATCGACTTTAGTCATAGGCATCCGTGACCACAGATTGCGCAGGTGCATTTTCATACTAGCAGCCTTAGTTTCTGGAAAAAAGAATCCAGCAGTATCAAGACGATGCTCAAAATTCTCTGCTAATTTTTCAACCTCCAGGCCACTGGCCCACTCCACCTTAGTCATATCTATTGTTTCTGGCGTAATCTCTGCAACCTGCCGCTGCCACTCATAGCTCATCAGCAACACACATTGCGCCAAGTTAAGGGAAGGAAATTGTGAGTTTACTGGCACAGAAATTAGGGCATTTGCACGAATTACATCATCATTTTCTAAGCCCGCACGTTCGGGGCCAAACATCACAGCAACTGTTTGGCCAGCAGCAATGCGCCGTGCAGCTTCCGCCATAGCATACTCCGGGCTAAAAACTGGTTTTGTCAGGTCCCGTGGCCGCGCAGTGGTTGCCATCACAAAAGTTGTGTCAGCCAAGGCGCCAGCTGTTGTCTCAAACAAGCGGGCTTCATCTAGCAATCGCGCAGCACCACTGGCCATTACAACCGCCTTTTGGCTGGGCCAGCCATCGCGCGGATCAACAATTCGCATATGGTCCAGGCCAAAATTCCACATCGCTCGCGCAGCCGCACCAATATTTTCGCCCATCTGGGGGCGAATGAGAATAATTGCAGGTTGTTGGAGCGATTTGGTTTTCATAGTTTCTCTTAGCGCCCAGAGCGTGGCACGACAAGCGGTGGCCAAAGCCAATTTGTCACGATATAGGCCATTAAAGATAGACCAATTTGGAGCCTAAGAGATGAGCAATCAAGATTTGCCGCAGATCTATCTGGTAACACCCAGCGAACTTGACTTGGAGACCTACCCTGCCCAACTCGCAAGAATACTCGATACAGTCGATATCGCTTGTCTAAGGCTAGGCCTATCTAGCACCAATGAAGATAACATTTCTCGTACCGCTGATGCTTTGCGCGAGGTAGCCCACGCCCGTGATATAATGCTAGTGATTGAACGCCACGCTCTTATGGTGGATCGCCTGGGCCTAGACGGCGTACATTTGACAGATGGCGGCAGAAATCTGCGTCAGTTACGCAAAGATATGGGCAACGATATTATTTTAGGTGCATTTTGCAACACCTCCCGCCATGAGGGCATCGGCGCAGGAGAAGCCGGAGCCGATTATGTCAGTTTTGGCCCAGTAGCAGCATCGGCATTAGGTGACGGCAATCAAGTAGACCCAGAACTTCTTTCCTGGTGGAGCGAAATGATTGAGGTACCAATCGTAGTAGAGGGCGGCTTAACGCAAGGTTTGATACGGGATCTATCCAGCAAAGTGGATTTTTTCGCTATTGGCCCCGAGATTTGGGGCACAGAAGATCCATTGATAAGTCTCCAAGCCCTAGCTGCAGCCCGCGAGGGTTAATTCACTGTAATTTAGTTACAGATGGCATTGCAGAGGCTACTTGAGCCTCTAAATGCCGTGCCATAACCTTACGGTCTAAAAAGTCCTTTGCCGCAACAGGCGGGTGGTAGACAATCTGCAGGGAGCCATGCCGTTTTATTGCTAAGGACTTCAGCAAATGGCCAACAAGATCACTATCTCCCCACCAGCCATAAAACCTTGGATCTTGCCCTTCGGGAGCATGAAATATTAAAGTGATAGCCTGGATAGAAATTTTATCACGCAACTCTGGTGCAAGAAAAGATTGAAAGAGCGTAGGCTTAAATGGCAAAATACGCTGCCCATCTGTTGAAGTGCCTTCAGGGAAGAATAGCAACCGATGCCCTTTCCGCAACCGCGCTTGTAGTATCTGAGTGTGCGCGATCGCTTGAGCTCTGTCTCGAATAATGAATTGCGTGCCAGTTGCTCGCGCCAACCAACCAATTAGCGGCCACCCAGCTACTTCCGATTTTGCCACAAAATAGATGTCATCAAATGCATTAAGTCCAAAAATATCCAGCCAGCTGGTGTGGTTGGCCACCGCTGCACCGAGCCCTCGCATGGGCGTACCAATAATCTGTAAGCGCATTCCAAGGATCCAAAATGCAAACCTAGAAACAGATTGCGTGATCTTAGGTGTAAAAGGCCGTTGATCACCAAAGACTGGCTTTTCGATCAGGCGTACTAGAAGTAAAACAGCCAAACCGCCAAAGGTATATACACCCAGGCCAAGCCCACGGATAAGCACACGCATCCACCCCGACATAGAAATTCGTGGGGAAATAGGCTCGTCGTCCGACACCCAGCTAGGTGAAGTCATGGGTTTGACCCCTTTAGATAAATCGCTTTTTGCCGTGAGTTCATTGTTTTGATATCCAACACAAGACATACATCTGTTGTATTGAATGCTCGGTCAATATAAACACCATCTCCCACGCCACCGCCTAACCGCAAGTAGGCTTTGATTAAAGCTGGCATGGCCCGCAAAGCCCCAATCTGA
>JAVLEV010000063.1:0-3417 GCA_031920365.1 Planktomarina sp.
CTGCTGGTCCCCGACAGCAGTGTGACAGGCGAGATGAAAGGTTACGTAACGCATGGCTAAGTCATTCCTAGGTCAAAAACGTTTGCGCAAATATTACGGTAAAATCCGTGAAGTTTTGGAAATGCCAAATCTAATTGAGGTCCAAAAATCCTCTTATGATTTATTTCTGAAGTCGGGTGATACTCTGCAGCCGATCGACGGCGAAGGTATTAAGGGCGTCTTTCAATCGGTTTTCCCGATCAAAGACTTCAATGAGACGGCTATTCTAGAGTTCGTAAAATACGAGCTAGAAAAACCTAAATACGATGTTGAAGAGTGCCAACAGCGCGACATGACATATGCGGCCCCCTTGAAAGTAACGCTACGCTTAATTGTTTTTGATGTGGATGAAGACACTGGTGCGAAGTCGGTAAAGGATATCAAAGAGCAGGATGTATTCATGGGCGATATGCCCTTGATGACACCAAACGGTACGTTTGTTGTGAATGGTACTGAGAGGGTAATCGTTTCCCAGATGCACCGTTCACCTGGTGTGTTCTTTGATCATGATAAAGGTAAATCACACTCCTCTGGAAAATTGCTATTTGCATGCCGAATTATTCCTTATCGGGGATCATGGTTGGACTTTGAGTTTGATGCTAAAGACAATGTTTATGCTCGGATTGACCGCCGCCGTAAATTGCCAGTAACAACATTACTTTATGCGTTAGGCCTAGATCAAGAAGGTATAATGGATGCATATTATGAAACAGTTGACTATACTTTTAAAAAAGGCAGCGGCTGGGTAACCAAGTTTTTCCCAGAACGTGTGCGGGGCACGCGCCCAACATTTGATTTGGTTGACGCCAAAACAGGTGAGATGGTTGCTGAAGCTGGAAAAAAAGTAACACCACGCGCAGTCAAGAAATTGATTGATGAGGCCGCAGTCTCAGAATTGCTAATCCCATTTGATCAAATTCTTGGGAAATTTGTTTCCAAAGACATTATTAACGAAGAAACCGGTGCCATTTATGTGGAAGCCGGCGATGAGTTGACGTGGGAGTTGGATAAAGATGGTGAAGTGATCGGCGGTTCAGTAAAGGAATTATTGGACTCCGGCATTACCAATATCCCAGTTCTAGACATTGATAATGTAAATGTGGGCGCTTACATGCGCAACACCATGACAATGGATAAGAATATGTCTCGCGAGACGGCTTTGATGGACATCTACCGCGTTATGCGCCCGGGCGAGCCGCCAACCGTTGATGCAGCGTCTGGTCTGTTTGATACCTTGTTTTTTGATAGTGAACGTTACGATCTTTCGGCTGTTGGCCGTGTTAAAATGAATATGCGTTTAGCCTTGGATGCGGAAGATACTGTGCGAACATTACGACGTGAAGACATCATATCTTGTATCAAAGCATTGGTTGATTTGCGTGATGGTCGAGGCGATATCGACGATATTGACCACTTGGGTAATCGCCGGGTGCGCTCAGTTGGTGAGCTGATGGAAAACCAGTACCGTGTTGGTTTACTGCGCATGGAGCGTGCGATCAAAGAGCGGATGTCATCGGTTGAAATCGATACAGTTATGCCGCAAGATTTGATTAATGCGAAACCTGCCGCGGCTGCCGTGCGTGAATTCTTTGGTTCGAGTCAGCTGTCACAGTTTATGGACCAAACCAACCCGTTGTCTGAAGTGACACACAAACGACGCTTGTCTGCGCTTGGCCCTGGCGGTTTGACCAGAGAACGTGCTGGCTTTGAAGTGCGTGATGTCCACGCTACGCATTACGGCCGTATGTGCCCGATTGAAACACCTGAAGGGCCAAACATTGGTCTGATTAATTCGTTGGCAACCTTCGCGCGAGTTAATAAATATGGTTTTATTGAAACACCGTATCGCAAAGTTGTCGATGGCAAGGTTACAGATGAAGTACAGTACATGTCTGCAACCGAAGAAATGCGCCACACTGTGGCGCAGGCCAACGCGGCATTGGATGAGGATGGCAAGTTTAAAAATGACTTGGTTTCAACCCGTCAAAACGGTGACTATACTTTGGCGCAGTCTGGGGCTGTTGACCTAATCGATGTTTCTCCGAAACAGTTGGTCTCGGTAGCAGCATCTTTGATCCCGTTTCTTGAAAATGACGATGCCAACAGGGCGTTGATGGGATCTAACATGCAACGTCAGGCCGTACCACTACTGAAGGCCGAAGCCCCTTTGGTTGGGACCGGTATTGAGGAGGTTGTAGCTCGCGATTCTGGAGCGGCTATTATGGCAAAACGTGGTGGGATCATCGATCAAGTTGATGCACAGCGGATTGTTATTAGGGCTACCGAAGATCTTGAGTTGGGCGATGCGGGCGTAGACATATACCGCATGCGGAAGTTCCAACGCTCTAACCAAAACACATGTATAAATCAACGCCCTCTGGTGAAGGTTGGTGATTATGTTACCAAAGGCGAAGTGGTTGCTGACGGTCCATCAACCGATATTGGGGAATTAGCTCTGGGTAAAAATGTGGTCGTCGCGTTTATGCCTTGGAATGGTTATAACTATGAAGATAGCATTTTAATATCTGAACGTATTGTACGTGATGACGTCTTCACCTCTGTTCATATCGAAGAGTTTGAGGTTGCGGCGCGGGACACTAAATTAGGTCCTGAAGAAATTACACGCGACATTCCAAACGTAGGTGAAGAGGCTCTCCGGAACTTGGACGAGGCTGGTATCGTTTATATTGGTGCGGAAGTTGGACCTGCTGATATCTTGGTTGGTAAGATTACGCCTAAAGGCGAAAGCCCGATGACCCCAGAGGAAAAGCTTTTGCGGGCTATCTTTGGTGAGAAAGCATCAGATGTGCGTGATACATCTTTGCGCCTTCCACCGGGCGATTATGGTACAATTGTCGAAGTTCGTGTGTTTAATCGCCATGGCGTTGAAAAAGACGAACGTGCTTTGCAAATTGAACGTGAAGAAGTTGAACGTTTGGCCCGTGACCGTGATGATGAGCTTACAATCTTGGATCGCAACATTTATGCTCGCCTACGTAGCATGATCGAAGGAAGAGAAGCCGTAAAGGGTCCCAAGGGTACACGTGGCGGTATTGTTTCACCAGAGTTGCTGGATGATATGCCACGCAGCCATTGGTGGGAGTTCGCAATGAAAGAGGAGGGCGATGCCCAAGTCGTTGAAGCGCTGAACGAACAATATGAAGTACAAAAACGTACATTAGATGCTCGCTTTGAAGATAAAGTGGAAAAAGTGCGTCGCGGTGATGATCTGCCTCCGGGTGTGATGAAAATGGTTAAGATTTTTGTAGCAGTGAAGCGTAAGCTACAGCCGGGCGATAAAATGGCTGGACGTCATGGTAACAAAGGTGTGATTTCCAAAGTTGTACCAATGGAAGATATGCCATTCCTAGCTGATGG
>JAVLEV010000063.1:3517-11134 GCA_031920365.1 Planktomarina sp.
AAGGTGTGATTTCCAAAGTTGTACCAATGGAAGATATGCCATTCCTAGCTGATGGCACTCCGGTTGACTTTGTTCTAAATCCACTTGGTGTTCCCTCACGTATGAACGTTGGGCAAATTCTCGAGACTCACATGGGTTGGGCCGCACGTGGCTTGGGAATCCAAATTGATGAAGCTTTAGGCGAATACCGCCGTTCCGGAGATCTTACCCCCGTGCGCGATGCCATGCGTATCGCGTATGGTGACGAAGTCTATGCCGAAGGTATCGAACAGATGGATGAACGATCCTTATTGGAATCTGCAGGCAACGTAATAAATGGTGTGCCAATTGCCACTCCAGTATTTGATGGTGCCAAAGAGGCAGATGTGAATGATGCTCTACGTCGGGCAGGCTTTAGCGAAAGTGGCCAATCGATATTATTTGATGGTCGCACCGGTGAGGAGTTTGCACGTCCGGTAACTGTTGGCATAAAGTACCTACTAAAATTACACCACCTGGTGGACGATAAAATCCACGCACGTTCTACAGGTCCGTACTCGCTCGTCACTCAGCAGCCATTGGGCGGTAAAGCTCAGTTTGGTGGCCAACGTTTTGGAGAAATGGAAGTTTGGGCACTGGAAGCCTATGGGGCTGCTTACACCCTGCAGGAAATGCTGACCGTCAAATCGGATGACGTTGCTGGACGGACAAAAGTCTACGAAAGTATAGTTAAAGGTGAGGATAATTTTGAAGCTGGAATTCCAGAGTCATTCAATGTTCTTGTTAAAGAAGTCCGTGGCCTTGGGCTAAATATGGAACTCCTGGATGCGGAGGTGGACGAGTAAGTTGTGCGGTAGCGCAATTCACTTCCACCGTCCCCTCCCTCTGATTTAAAGGAATTTAAAATGAACCAGGAACTATCAACCAACCCGTTTAACCCAGTTGCTCCACCAAAAGCCTTTGATGAGATTAAGGTATCACTGGCTAGTCCAGAGCGAATTTTGTCATGGTCATTTGGTGAGATAAAAAAGCCAGAAACGATAAACTACCGGACGTTCAAGCCTGAGCGTGATGGTTTGTTTTGTGCACGTATATTTGGCCCAATCAAAGATTATGAATGCCTGTGTGGTAAGTATAAGCGTATGAAATATCGCGGTGTTGTCTGTGAGAAGTGTGGTGTGGAAGTTACGCTGCAAAAAGTACGACGTGAGCGGATGGGCCATATAGAACTAGCTAGCCCAGTTGCACATATCTGGTTCTTGAAATCACTTCCATCGCGTATTGGTCTCATGCTAGATATGACTTTGCGGGATCTTGAGCGCATCCTGTACTTCGAAAACTATGTTGTTATTGAGCCTGGGTTGACTGACCTTACGTATGGCCAACTGATGAATGAAGAAGAGTTTCTCGATGCACAAGATATTTATGGTATGGATGCTTTCACAGCAAATATCGGTGCAGAAGCTATTCGTGAAATGCTGTCTCTGATTGACCTTGACGGTGAAGCCGAACAGCTACGTGTGGATCTTTCTGAATCCACTGGTGAATTGAAGCCAAAGAAGATCATAAAACGTTTGAAGATAGTTGAAAGCTTTATTGAGTCCGGTAATCGCCCAGAGTGGATGATTTTGACTGTAATCCCGGTGATTCCTCCAGAACTACGCCCCTTAGTACCGTTGGACGGTGGTCGGTTTGCTACGTCTGATTTGAACGACCTTTATCGGCGTGTTATAAACCGTAATAACCGTTTGAAGCGTCTTATCGAATTGCGAGCACCTGATATCATTGTACGAAATGAAAAGCGGATGTTGCAAGAATCTGTTGACGCATTGTTTGACAATGGTCGTCGCGGCAGAGTGATTACTGGTCAAAATAAGCGCCCGTTGAAATCTTTGTCTGATATGTTGAAAGGCAAGCAAGGCCGCTTTCGTCAGAACCTGTTGGGCAAACGTGTCGACTTCTCAGGTCGTTCTGTGATTGTTACTGGTCCTGAGCTAAAGCTGCATCAATGCGGTTTGCCTAAAAAGATGGCACTCGAGTTGTTTAAGCCTTTCATATATAGTCGTCTAGAGGCTAAGGGCCTATCGTCTACTGTGAAGCAAGCTAAAAAATTGGTTGAAAAGGAACGTCCTGAAGTTTGGGATATTCTAGACGAAGTTATCCGTGAACACCCCGTTATGTTAAATCGTGCGCCGACCCTTCACCGTCTAGGTATTCAAGCCTTTGAACCTGTATTGATTGAGGGCAAAGCAATTCAGCTACATCCTTTGGTTTGCTCAGCTTTCAATGCTGACTTTGACGGTGATCAAATGGCTGTTCACGTTCCGTTGAGCCTTGAAGCTCAGCTGGAAGCTCGCGTCTTGATGATGTCGACTAACAACGTTTTATCTCCGGCCAATGGTGCTCCGATTATTGTGCCATCACAGGATATGATTTTGGGTCTCTACTACACAACTCTGATGCGAAAAGGCATGAAGGGTGAAGGTATGATCTTTGGATCGGTAGAAGAAGTTCAGCATGCACTCGACGCGGGTGTTGTACATCTGCACGCCAGGATTACAGCCCGGATCCCGCAGATCGATGATGAAGGCAACCAGATTATGGTGCGATTCGAAACCACACCTGGTAGGGTCCGCTTGGGTGACTTACTTCCGCAAAATGCAAAAGCGCCGTTTAGCCTGGTAAATCGTTTGCTGAAAAAAGGTGAAGTCCAGCAAGTTATCGATACGGTTTATCGCTATTGTGGTCAGAAAGAGTCTGTAATTTTCTGTGACCATGTGATGACTGTTGGTTTCCGTGAAGCTTTTCGCGCTGGTATTTCTTTTGGTAAAGATGACATGCTGATCCCGGACAACAAATGGACTATCGTAGATGGTGTCCGCAGTCAGGTTAAAGAATTTGAACAGCAGTATATGGATGGCTTGATTACTCAGGGAGAAAAGTACAACAAGGTGATCGATGCATGGTCAAACTGTAATGATCAAGTGACTGATTCCATGATGGATGCTATCGCCTCGGTGAAATATGATGAGAAGGGTGCCGAAATGGAACCGAATTCGGTTTACATGATGGCCCACTCGAAAGCGCGTGGCTCGGTCACTCAGATGAAACAACTCGGTGGCATGCGTGGTCTTATGGCCAAGCCGAACGGGGACATAATCGAGACACCGATCATCTCAAACTTTAAAGAGGGTTTGACTGTTTTGGAGTATTTCAACTCAACACACGGTGCACGTAAAGGTTTGTCGGATACAGCTCTCAAAACGGCCAATTCTGGTTACTTGACGCGTCGCTTAGTGGATGTGGCACAAGATTGTATTGTACGCTCGCATGACTGTGGAACCGAGCGTTCCATCACGGCGCGGGCTGCTGTAAATGATGGCGAAGTAATTTCGTCCTTGGCAGAACGTATTCTGGGTAGGGTCTCCGCCGAAGATGTTATAAAGCCAGGTTCTGATGAAGTTCTCTGCTCGAAAGGTGAGATCATTGATGAGCGTAAAGCTGACTTCATTGAAGCTGGCGGCGTTATCTCAATGTTGATACGTTCACCTCTAACTTGTGAAATTGATGATGGTATTTGTGCGGCTTGTTACGGTCGTGATCTTGCGAGGGGCACACTCGTGAACCAAGGCGAGGCTGTTGGTATAATTGCTGCGCAGTCGATTGGTGAGCCGGGTACACAGTTGACTATGCGGACATTCCACATTGGTGGGGTTGCGCAGGGTGGTGGTCAACAATCCAGCCAGGAGAGTAGCCAGTCCGGCAAAGTACATCTTGAAAATGCAAACTTGCTGAAAAACTCTGCAGGTGAGTTTTTGTCTCTGACTCGTAACATGGTCGCTAGCATTCTTGACGTTGGTGGTGCAGTTATTGCGAGTTATAAAGTTGCTTATGGTTCTAAAATGCTGGTCAAAGATGGCCAGACGATTGCGCGTGGCGACAAGTTGTTTGAATGGGATCCATTCACACTGCCAATCATTGCTGAGAAATCGGGAACTGTTAAGTATGTGGATCTTGTGTCGGGTATTGCGGTGCGTGACGATACGGACGAAGCAACAGGCATGACCCAGAAGATTGTTACTGATTGGCGTGCCGCGCTAAAAGGCAACGAACTGGCACCAAAAATCATAGTTACTGATTCAAATGGGGAGATGCTAACTCGCAAAGATGGTAACCCAATTGCTTATGCCATGTCAGTGGATGCAGTCTTGTCCGTTGAGGACGCACAAGAAATCAAAGCTGGTGATATTTTAGCCCGTATCCCCCGTGAGGGTGGCCGCTCAAAGGATATTACTGGTGGCCTACCACGGGTTGCAGAATTGTTTGAAGCACGCCGCCCCAAAGATCATGCGATTATAGCAGAAATTGATGGTTACGTTCGTTTTGGCAAAGACTATAAAAACAAGCGTCGTATTGCTATCGAGCCTGCTGATGATGCCATCGCAAAAGTCGAATACATGGTGCCAAAAGGTAAGCACATCCCAGTTCAAGAGGGTGATTTCATCAAAAAAGGTGATTACATCATGGACGGAAACCCTGCACCGCACGATATTCTTGCCGTTCTAGGTGTTGAAGCTTTGGCCGATTACATGATTGATGAAGTTCAGGATGTGTACCGCCTGCAAGGCGTGAAAATAAATGATAAGCACATCGAAGTTATTGTGCGCCAAATGTTGCAGAAATGGGAAATTACTGACAGCGGCGAAACAACTCTTCTGAAAGGCGAACATGTAGACAAGGCAGAATTTGATACTGCAAACGAAAAAGCGTTGTCCAAAGGTGGTCGTCTAGCTCAAGGTGAGCCAATCTTGCTGGGGATCACTAAAGCTTCTCTGCAAACTCGTTCGTTCATCTCTGCAGCATCGTTTCAAGAAACTACGCGTGTTCTTACTGAAGCTTCGGTGCAAGGTAAGCGTGACAAACTGGTCGGTCTCAAGGAGAATGTGATCGTTGGTCGTTTGATTCCAGCTGGAACTGGTGGTGCTACTCAGCAAATGCGTAAGGTTGCTACAGATCGTGATAATGTAGTAATTGAAGCGCGCCGTGCTGAAGCTGAAGAGGCGATTGCTTTGGCTGCTCCAGTGCAAGCGGCGCCGACACCTGATGAATTGTTTGACAGCCTGCTGACAGATACGGCTGAAAATAACGAAGCATAATAAATCTAATAATGATAATTTGAGGGCCGCCAATTTGAGCGGCCCTTTTTTGTGGTTTAAGTTTCAAGAAGATAATACTCAATTATGTGGTTAGGATTCGCGTCGGGCGGGTAAAGGAGCTGTACTATGTCAAACAATATTCGTGGCGGGCTTTTCATGGTAGCTTCTATGATATGTTTTGCGGCTAACGATGCGATCATCAAGTCTCTGGGCGGCGTCTTACCTGCATTTCAAACCTTGGCTGTTCGGGGTGGATTAGTAGTGGTGCTTTTGGCTGTGTTGGTGATGCGCTCCGGCTGGCGGGCTAATCAGTTGGGCCGCCGGGACCAAATGATCCTAGCTTTACGTGTACTGTCAGAAATTGGAGCAGCTTTTTTTATTGTGACGGCTCTGTTTAAC
This sequence comes from Planktomarina sp., assembly GCA_031920365.1. GTDB lineage: Bacteria > Pseudomonadota > Alphaproteobacteria > Rhodobacterales > Rhodobacteraceae > Planktomarina. Next base: position 9,052 of record JAVLEV010000063.1, read on the forward strand.
ATGGAGCTAGCCAATATGACGGCTATTCTACAACTCCTACCGCTAACTATTCCACTGGCGGCATTTTTATTTTTAGGCGAGCCTTTGGGTTGGCGCCGAATTTCGGCGATTATGATTGGCTTTTTGGGTATGCTGTTGATTGTTAAGCCTGGAGCTGACGGGTTTAATGTATATTCTTTATTTTGCCTTGCTGCCGTGGTGTGCGTGACTATTCGGGACCTGACAGCCCGCAGTCTAGGCACCAAGCTATCATCGCCAGAGATGTCACTGTTTGCAGCCTTTGGAGTATTTGCAGCCGCTAGCTTTGCAGCAGTTTTTGAGCCTTGGGTCCCAATTACATTTGCTGCATGGGTAGCCCTTTTCGGCGCCTCAGTTGCAATTTTCTTTGGTTACATCGTAAGTGTTACCGCAATCCGCACCGGAGACGTAAGTTTTACAGCGCAGTTTAGGTATGTTGGGCTGATAGTGGCGCTGATTCTAGGATATGTATTTTTTGCTGAATGGCCGGATGTCTTTTCTTTGATAGGAGCAGCAGTAATTATGGGTACTGGAGTTTTCACTCTTTATCGACAGCGCGTCCTACTCAGATAAAATGTTCTCATTATGAAGAGTAAAGGCTAATATCAGCATAATATAATGTTAAGTTGTCAGGAGACCGTAATTTTGGTGTATATATTAGTAATCTTTGAGGTTCATGCCTAGTAGATTTTTATACAGTGTGAGTGCGCTCATGATAGAAGTTTAGTCGTTGTGCCCATACCTGTTGACACCCTAAGCGACTCTGCATATACGCCCAACATCTGCCATGGGGGATACCTCATTGTACAACATCAAAATTCGAAGTGGTCAAGAACAGCTTGCTGTTCCTCTGGAACCCCCGCCGCCCCATCTGCTTTTAGGAAGGGACGCGGTTTTGGTTGTATTTGGCAAAAATACCGCGATCAGACGCGGAAACCGGCGATGGGTAACTGACCTGGCGCTTAACATTGGAACCGGTGGGGACTATTCCCATCACCTTATTTGTCTAGACGGGAAGAGAACCGCCAATGCCAACGATCCAACAGCTGATCCGGAAACCCCGGCAGCCTAAAATAAAACGTAGTAAGTCAATGCACTTGCAGGAATGCCCTCAAAAACGTGGCGTTTGCACGCGCGTCTACACAACAACCCCAAAAAAGCCGAACTCGGCGATGCGAAAGGTTGCAAAAGTTCGCCTCACCAATGGGTTTGAGGTTATCAGCTATATTGGGGGTGAAAGCCACAACCTACAGGAGCACTCGGTTGTTTTGATCCGCGGTGGGAGGGTAAAAGACCTTCCCGGTGTGCGCTACCACATCCTGCGCGGTGTTCTGGATACCCAGGGCGTAAAAGACCGTAAGCAACGTCGTTCGAAATACGGCGCGAAGCGTCCTAAGTAAGGGAATTAAGATATGTCACGTCGTCACGCAGCTGAAAAGCGAACTGTTTTACCTGATGCTAAATATGGTGATCTGGTGCTAACAAAATTTATGAATAACCTAATGCTCGATGGTAAAAAATCCATCGCAGAACGTATAGTTTATGGCGCTCTTGAGCGTGTGGAAACTAAAGTAAAGCGCGCACCAATCGAGATGTTCCATGAGGCGTTAGAAAATATCAAGCCATCTGTCGAGGTTCGCTCGCGCCGGGTTGGTGGTGCGACGTATCAAGTGCCTGTTGAGGTGCGTCCTGAGCGTCGCGAAGCTCTTGCGATCCGGTGGCTGATTATCGCCAGCCGGAAGCGGAACGAAAACACTATGGAAGAACGTCTTGCTGGCGAACTACTGGACGCGGTGCAATCCCGCGGTTCTGCAGTAAAAAAACGTGAAGATACACATAAGATGGCCGACGCAAATAAAGCGTTCAGTCATTACCGCTGGTAACCCTACAGAGGCTAAACAGATATGGCACGCGAATATCCACTAGAGCTGTACCGCAATTTCGGTATCATTGCGCACATTGATGCAGGTAAAACTACCTGTTCTGAACGGATCCTGTATTATACAGGCAAAGAGCATAATATTGGTGAAGTGCATGATGGTGCTGCAACCATGGACCACATGGA